>CAYLYJ010000005.1:0-37690 GCA_964388185.1 uncultured Coriobacteriaceae bacterium | reverse complement strand
GCGCCGAGGAAGATGCCGCGACGCTCGAGATCCTCGAGGAGCGCGGCGATTACGTAGGTCGCGTGAGAGACGACGGCAAGGGCGAGTAGCGCCGCGAGACATGCGATCAAGGGGATGCCGGTCACGAGAATGTGGCCGGCATCCTTGCGTATGCGGGTTTTCGCGATTGCGCATAGCCGTCGCCTTGACGCTAGGGAAACGCGAAGAGGCGACAAGCGGCCCTATTCGTCGGAGGTGACGAACGCGACCATGACGCACATGAGCACCAGACCCGCCAAATCGTAGCCGGTAAAGGCGGTTCCCAGCCACAACGCCGCCAGCACCGTGGCGCTCACAGGCTCGATGGCACCCAGAAGCGATCCCTTGACCGAACCCACGATCGCGACACCGTGCAAGTAGAGGCCATATCCACAGATGGTGCCGACTACGACGAGACCACCCAGGAAGACGAACCACTCGAAGCCCCCGAAGGCCGTCAGCACAGTCGCCGCGTCGACAAGTGTGTTTCCCTGGAGCAGGTAGACCGGCAGGGCAAATAGCGCACCGAGCAGCATGCCCATCCCCACCACCGGCATGCTCCCGTATCGCTCGAAGAGGCCGCATCGCTTGGGAACGATGATGTAGACGGCCGTCGAAAGAGCCGTGAGCAACCCCCAGGCGAGCCCATCGGCCGGGACGTCGAGCGTGCGGATATCGCCCTGCGTGGCGATGAAGAGAGCCGCCAGCAGCGCGAGGAGCAGGCCAATCGCCTCCCTGATACGCGGTGCCCTGCGCAGGGTCACGCACACGTAGAGCATGACGAACGCGCTGGCCAGCATCTGAAGCACCGTTGCGGTTCCCGCGTTGGTGATCTGCACGGTCTGCGCGTAGCAGAGTTGGTTGGCGTAGAGCGCAAATCCAAAGGTGAAAAGGGCACCGACGGTGCGCCGGCGTGAAAACATCGTCTTGACGACACGGCACCTAGTCAGGAGCAGGAAGGCGAAGAAGATTCCGCCGCCGAGCAGCGTACGCAGAAACGTGACAAGCGCCGGGCTTGCCCCTCCCGTCGTCGTGAGGTACTGCACGCTCGTACCGGACACGCCCCATAGAGCGCCGCCGAGCAGCGTGATGGCCACGCCAATCCAGAACCTACGTTTGCCGTCAGTCAACCTATCGTCACCTCGCGCTCGACGCATGGCACCGTCAATGCCACGACAAGCCTAGCGCAATGACGGGATGTAGCCTAGACGTGCTCGTGATCGGCGTCGTAGGGCAGCTTCCCGACAAGCTGCTCGTACTCGCGCACGAGTTGCGTGCCCTCGTGGTTTCCGAACGCGTTGATATGCTTTTTGAGCTCGTGGGCGAACTGCTTGGGCGGCCACTCGCGGTAGGACTTGTCGTTGCCCTCCTCCTTCATGACCGCGCGAGCCCATTCCTGGGCCTTGTCGGCGGCCTTCCTGAGGTCGTTCGTGACGAGATCCTGGTCCTTTAGCGAATCCATCTGCGCGATGACGCGTTCCTGCATCTCCACGATCTTATGTAAAAGCTCCTTGTCAGCCATGATGGCCTCCTTCGTTTGTGTGCTGATGTATATATTCTATTCCAAGAATGAAGAATGAGACGATGGAATCTGACATGTCATCTTTCCCGAATACCGAGATAGCGATGCAGTATCCTACGAACAGAGCAACGGACTGGAGATGAATGACCATGGCTGACGAATCACTTGAGAAATACCGGGAAATGCGCGATGACGTCGTGCGGGAGTTCGACGAGGTAATTGCGCGCCTTGACGAGCTCAAGGCCGCCGGCAAGTTCAAGACCGTCACCTACAAGCAGCTCTTCGCCCGCAAGATGACGCTGTCGGCCATGCTGGACATGTACCGTGAGTACGGGCTGCTATAGGAGAGCTTCCGACACCATGCACCTCGATGCGATAGCAGCGTCAACTATATCCTGAACGAGGTATAATGAACTTGCTAATCAAGTGCCATTCAGGGAGATGACCCGACATGAATTCCAGTCAAGGCAGCGATATGCCAAAGCGTGTCGCCATCCTCGCCGCCGACGGCTTCGAGGAAATCGAGCTCGTGGTGCCCTTCGACATACTGCGCGAAGCGGGACTCGAAGTGGACCTCGTGAGTGTCAACGGAGCCGCGCAGGTCACGGGCACCAATGGACTCGTTATCGACGGCTGCGTGCCCCTGGAGGGATACGACTTTTCCGCAACCAGCGCCCTTGTGGTCCCTGGTGGGTCCGGCTACGCCCCCATCGAAGCATCCGAGAAGGCGACGGAGCAGATCAGGGCCTTCGGGAATAACCCCGACAAGGTGCTTGGTGCCATATGCGCCGGCGCATCCATTCCGGGCAAGCTGGGTCTCTACAAAGGCAAGAAATACACGGTCGTCCCCGGCATGGACGGCGACTTTGGCGGATTTTTCGAGAAGAAGCATGCAGTGGTCGATGGCAACGTCGTCACGGGCATCTCCGTGGGCGGTGCCTTCGAGTTCGCGTTTGACCTCGTTACTCGCATTTGCGGAGAGAACGTGGCGAAGAAGCTGCGTAAGCAGACCTTCTGGGAGATCTAGGGACGAGAAGAGCATCCATCCGACATGGCTGGCTGCTGGTGTGGTATAAATTGCACAAGCAGATTTGCTTGAATGAAGGCCAATGGCGGACTGACCTGTGTGACAGCCAACGCGTTGGCTTTCGTTTATTAGACTCCTCGATTTCCGGCAAATGACCCGCATTTCTTGCATATCGCGATTTCAGAATTATCGCGAATCTCATACGTAATCTCGTGATTACAGGATGGGCATAAGACAACCTGCTCGGGATTTTCGAGCTTCGCAGTCAAAGCCATCTTCTCTTTATCGTTCTTCCACATCACGCTCGTTCCTCACAACCATGTACTGTTTAACTAAACTGCCGGTCAAAATGTCACTACTTCAGAACTGAATGGTGCTTCATGCCACATCCTGAACTATCTCGAAACCAATTAAGAACGGCAAGGCAAAATCAGGGTCAGCGCAGATGATGATCCTCTTATCTCCAAGGGGAAGTATTTCCGACACTTGCAACATGCGCTTTTAAACTCAGCTTTTCAACATCGACATAATCTTCATTCTTTGAAAAGGCTATACATTGTCAAACGTGGATTGAAACTCTTTGCGGCAATAATCATTGTAATTATCATGCTCTGTCAGAAGAATCTTGCGTTCGAGATCAGCCATTGCCTCGAGAAATGCATCGCGGTCTTTCTTACGAATTTTGCAAATCACATAGATGTATGGACATGTGCCCTAAACGAAATCCTTGGTGAACTTGACTGGAATCTGCCGGTCAATGAAAACACGGTCGGCAATATATGATACCGAATCAACATATACGAACTCCATTCGCCAAGACAGCGCGCAGTTTAGTTCGACATAGTTATATTTTTCATACTCGCGAATCATGCAAAACTACCCTTTCGCCAGCAGACCTGGTATTTGAGATACGTTGTACACGCCAAGAAATGTACGCATGTCCCGTCTATAGGTCATAGAGAAGTTATTAAACAACTTATCGAAAGCAGAACTGGTCTATGTCTCCTGTGCCTTCCGCTCTTTATGTGCGAACGGCATAAACCGACCGCGGGCTAAGCACCACAATTTAAGAAGCATCGCTTTATATCAGCTACTCAAATTCACTTTTGTGAACGTACCATGTGCGCCCGAATTTCTTCGCTTTCAGCAATCCATCACGGCACATACGATTATAGCTAGCGCGTGAGCATCCAAAAGCAGCCATGGCAGCGCACGGACCAAGCCAGCTGCCTTTAATCTCGCTGCTTTTAACCCCTTTTGCATCACTTAGATGCACTCTAGATAAGATAGAAGAAATCGAAACATCCCTTAATAACTCATCTTGACCACCCAACGCGATATTATCCCTTTCCATACTCAACATCCGTTCCCGCGCCAAACCATCATTTAGCCAGATGATGATGAGTTCTCGTCTTGAAACGGAGAGTGACTCTGCGACTACGTCAAGTTCTTCAACAAGCCAACTCGGCATATTAATAGTCACGTTTTCTGTGCTGTCTTGCTTCATAACTCTCCCCCGTCTCATGAATGCTTGCTAATCTACGCGCCAGCCCCGTCCCCTAGTACCTGTTGTGCACGACCTCGGCCGCACCGCGTAGACCCTGCACCTCGAAACGCGTCCCATCATCCAGGACAACGTGTCCGTCGAAGAAGCCGAACACCTGATGTTGGTCGGTCACGATGAGCTTGAGATCTGTGACGTCGCATCGGTCGATCTGCGGCATGAAGACGAGGTCAAGACGTCCCTCGTCGTCGGTTACGTGCCAGGGGCGCATGAGGTCATAGCGATTCCCCATCCGGACGGCGCGGGAGTCTGCGAGCGGAATGCCAAAGTCGACGCGTCCGAGCTTGTGCGCGATGCCGTCCACGAACACCATGTTCTCACTGGCAGCCGACGTGTCACCGAAACCATAACCCAGGTTCATCGCGAAGCGATGTCCCTGTTGCATGCCCTGCGCGATGCCCCAGAACCAGATGTTGTCGTATGTCCACACGCCACGCCCCCAGTCGAGCAGTCCGAACGACGAATCCTCGTGAAAGTCGTGACGCAGGTCGCCAAGCGCAAACCCACCGATGGCATCCATGCCGACAATCTTCTGGTTGTAGTAGAACGCGCGCGAATCCTCGGCCCACGGCGTGGCGATGACCATGGAATCGCGCGGCTCGTTCGAAAGCACGACCTCGACCTGCAGCGGATGGCCCTCGGCGAAGTCCTCGAAAGTCGCACTCAGAAGACGCATGCCGCCAGCGACCTCAAAGCTGATCTGCGCCTTCCCGTCAGCGAATTGCGTGACGCCGAAGGAGGAGTCCTCCGGCAGACGCAGGCGCCCCATGGGAAAGGCGCCCATGGTACTCTTCGTGATGAACGTACCGTGCACGAAATCCATGAGCGAAACGGACGCCAGCGAAAGGTACCCAAGATCGCTTACGGTGAACGCGACGGCGTACTCGTCGTCGTTGACTAGGTAGTAATCCCACTCTTTGATGCGCCAGGATGGGGCGGCGACTGCCGAGCGCTCATAGGACAGGATCGGACGCGTCGCGTAGCCCGCGCACGCGAGCCTCCCTCCGTCGTCGAGAAGCGGACCCGGTTGCCGCAAGCGCGTCTGGCCGTTCGCGGCAGAGACGATGACGCTTTCGGTTCGTTCCATAACGACCCCTCTCGTCACACATGGATGTTCTGCCCATGATACGCGATACGGGGGCATGACCGCGCCACATCTCGTGCTCTTACCGACGTATCCTTGTCTGGACCGCAGACGGAAGCTCCTCGTACTGCACCTCGCGCCACTCCGTGACGCCGCGAACGGGAAGGACGCTGAGTCGCAGGTACGCACCTTCCCGAAGCTGGCGTTCCGTGCCAAAGCTCAGGTCCTGCACGCTTCCGTTCTCGTCATAGGAAGGCAGCGTGTAGAGTAACGGCATGCCACCCGTGAAGTCGATGATGCCGCCATCTGACTCCTGTTCCCGAACCTGCGTGTTGTCGACCTGCGTGTAATACGTTCCGCTTGCCATCCCCGGGATGAGTCCCCAGCGAAAGCCGACGACGGCGACCGCGGCGACCAGCACCACGACCGCGGCAATGGCCGCCCTCTTGCCCATCTCGTACCTCCTCGTACCTGAATGCATGACCCATGACCACGCTTCAATCCTAGGGATGGCAGATGACGCGCACCATCGAATCCGCTTACGCGAACCTAACGGTTTTGCAAGAAAGCACCGAGGTCGTCGCGGCGAATACGTCGCCGAAAGCCATTCGGTCGTAGACGGATTGCACGGCGGTCATAACGCCATATACAATGAGTGCTCCGAACAGGAAGGATTATCTTCGTGCGCAAGCCAACCGCATTCCTCGCCGTCATAGTGGGCGCATTGCTCCTCATAGGCATAGGCATCGCCATCGCAAGCGAACCGAAAGCGGCCGAGCCCGATGTGCCGGCGACCCCGGTCACCACGCATGGCACTCACGCCGCGAAACACGACTGGCCGCTACTCACGCCGGGCACGCAAACCGACCGCGGCTTCGTCATCGACAACGTGCTCAGCGTCGAGGGTCTCGGTGACATCCACTACAACCTGTACGTTCCCGAAGGCAATGAGGAGGACGAGCCCGTGGCGCTCTTCGTGACGCTTCCCGGAGAGCCCGGCCTGTACTATCACGGAGCGGGCGAAAACCTGAACACGGAGGAATATCCGTTCACTGCCCAGGAATACGACGAATCGATGATCATCGCGGCTCCACAGCCAAGCGACTGGGGCCAGAACTCCGCCGACCAGGTCATCGCCCTGACCGAGTACCTCATCGACACATACGACATCGACCCGGAGCGCGTGTATCTCCACGGCTACTCCTACGGAGGCGAGACGCTCTCGCTCGTAATGGGCACCAAGCCCGAGCTCTACAGCGCAGCGCTGATGTGCGCCTCGCAATGGGATGGCGATCCCATGCCGCTTGCCACGGCACGCGTTCCCATCCGCATCTCGCTGGGCGATGCCGATGAGTTCTATTCCGTCGAGGCGGCCCAGGAGTTTACCGAAAGGCTGCGCCTGCTCTACCGGGTGCAGGGACTCTCCGAGAGGGAGATTGACCGTCTGGTCGTGCTCGACGTGAAGGACGCCTCGTACTTCCAGGGCTCGGACGAACAACACGGCACTGGCAGCTCCCTCATGGCAAACGACAGCCGGATCATGGGCTGGCTGTTCAGGCAGTAGGCGCGGGGCGGCCGAAAGGACATTGCGATGTGCGGACGCTTCAAGATGCTGACCATGGACGAGGTGACCGAGGTCATCCGCCTCATCCAGATGCACGCGCCCTTCAATTGCCTGCCCGATTGGCCCGCCGGCCCCGACGTGCGCCCGGGGGCCATCGCGCCGGTCATCGTTCCCGGCATCGGCGAACTGGATGCCACCGAGCTGCGCTGGGGCTTCGAGGCGAGCTGGGCCAATCGTCTGCTCTTCAACACGCGCATCGAGACGGCGCTGGGCGATAACCCGGGGCTATGGGAGGATCCCATCAGGCGGGGGCGCTGCATCGTGCCGACGATGGGATTCTTCGAGCCGCACGCGACCGAGACGCGCCCGAATCCCAGGGGCGGCAAGCCCGTCAAGCGGCAGTATCGCTTCTGCTCGCCCGATTCCGGCGGCATCACGCTACTCGGCGGCGTGCGAGATGACCGCGCCTTCTCCATCGTGACGACGGCTCCTAACGCCACGATCGCGCCCGTCCACGACCGCATGCCGCTCGTGCTGCGCGAAGACGAGGTCGAATCGTGGCTTGCCGGCGACCCGATGGCCTTCGCCGACCGCTCAACCATCGCGCTCGACGTGATGCCGGAAGACGAGGGCAACGACCCTGAAGGCCAGATGCAACTCGCGTTGTGACGCGGGCGCCGGTGGAGAGGAGACGATGGCATGCCGTCATTCGAGCACTACATGTACGTCCTGGAATGCGGTGACGGCAGCCTCTACACCGGCTACACCACCGACGTGGCCGCGCGGCTGGCCGCGCACCAGTCGGGTTCGGGAGCCAAGTACACGAAGTCCCACGCACCGGTGCACCTAGTGGCCCAGGCACGCTTCTACTCCAAGGAACGTGCCATGAGCGCAGAGGCCCTCTTCAAGCGGCTTGACCGCGGGCAGAAGGACGCGTTGCTGGCGAAGGCCGCGGATACGCCACTGGAAGACGTGCTGCGCGCCGAGTTGCCGGGCTTTGACGAAGACACCGCAGGCGAGTTCGTGTGCCGCAGCCTGGCGGAGAACGTTGACCTCGGCTACCGGGACTTCAATTCGAAGCTGCTCCCCACCGTGGATTCCCGCACGATGGCCGGTGTGCGCACCCCGGCACTGCGCAAGATCGCCAAGGAGCTCGCACGGCGCGAAGATGCCAACGCGTTCCTGCGGACGCTTCCCCACCGCCTTTTCGACGAGAACCAGGTGCACGCCTTTTGCATCGGGCTCGAGCGCGACTACGACACGGCATTGGAGCTCTACGAGCGTTTCCTGCCTCATGTGGACAACTGGGCGACCTGCGACCAGCTTCCCGTCAAGGTACTCGCCAAGCGTCCGGACGAGACGCTGGAGCGCGTGCAGCGTTGGCTCGCCTCAAAGCACTGCTACACGATTCGCTTCGGCATCGGCGTATTGATGCGACTGTACCTCGACGAGCTGTTCGACGAGCGCTTCCTCGCCGCGGTCGCGCAAACGCGCATGCCCAGCACCGAGGAATGCCCGGCAAGCGACGACGACATCTACTACGTGGACATGATGCGCGCCTGGTACTTTGCCGAGGCGCTCGCCAAGCAGGGGGCGGCGGCACTCCCCTACCTCGAACGGCAAGACGACGAGGCGCTGCTCGACGAATGGACGCGACGCAAGGGCATCCAGAAGGCCATCGAGAGCCGTCGCATCACCGACGAGATGAAGGCGTATCTGCGCACGCTGCGCTAGGCTACGGGCCCCTGTGTATGCTCGGCTTTAGCGAGCTCCGTGTACTTGCTGACGAAGGGAGTCTTCGCAGCCGTGTAGCCATCGCGGTCGTGCTCGAACTCCCTCCAGAGCGAGAGCTTGAGACGCTCGTACTCTCTGGCGACATCGGGATGGGCGTTGAGGTAGTCACGGAAGCAGAGCTCGTCGTTATCGCCAACGACACGCAGGTGGACGTGGAAGACACGCTCGGCGAAACCTTCCGTCGTATAGCCCTTGTTGAGGTCTCGGTCGGCCATGACCAGGTAGCCATGGGCCGAAAGACGCGCCTTCGCGGATTCGATGGCGGCTTCGTCAGGCAACTCGATCAGGATGTCGACGATGGGCTTTGCCCAAATGCCGTCGATTGCCGTGCTGCCGACGTGATGGATTGCGTGGGGCAGGTCCGAAGGCAGGATCCCGTCGAGCACGGAGGCCTCCTCGCGATACCAGTCGACCCAGCAATCTTGGTGCTCCACGAGCTCGATGGGAAAGAGCTGCCACAGCTCCTCGAGGGACATGTCGGTCAGGGGCTTGGACACGAGTGCTCTCCTTGGGTCGCGGGTTTTGGCATCATTGTAAATGTCATGAAGGGCAATCGCATCTGGCGAATGCCTTAGACTTGGCAGTCAGGCGACCGTGTTCAGAGAGTATGACAACCGGCCATTTGCTATATTGGGTGGATGGGCAGACGAAGGTCACGCTCAGGGTGAGGAGCACCTTCTGACCAAGATGAGCATCATCTTCTGCCCTGCCGGCATGCAACACATGCGCGTCAGCATCCGTCGCGTGGACAAGCCGATCTTTCACTTCTCGGTGGTGACGGCGACGAAGTACGACAACAGGGCGTACGGGGAGTGATGAAGCCCACCACAACCGCCACGAGCAGAGCGATGATTGTATCTTTCTCGCTCCTTCACCCATGCTTCCGGCGGTCTCTCAACCAGCGTTCGATTTATATCGTTTGGAAATTAGCAACCGATAAACTCAGCGCTGCGACCCCCTCCACACGTAGGCCGTGCTCCGGCCTCCGCCAACCTTTTCGACTTTCCCCTCTTCAAGCAAGCTGGCAAGCGAGCGCTCGATAGTCACCATGCTGATATCGGGCAGCATCGCCATGATCTGCGACTTCGAGATACTGCCAGGGCTTTCGCTTACGGCCTTCTCGACGCGCTGCGCCTTGGTGAGCTTCCTCTCCAATACGTCGCGCACACTCTCGTCTAGGACTCCGTACGCCGCGTTGATAACGCCCAGCATATAACGCACGAACGGAGCATAGTCATTGCGGTTCTCATCCCAACCCTCCGAGCTGGCTGCCAAGGCATCGTAATACGACCCCCTGGAGCGCTCGATTTCACGTTCCACGGACACATATCTGCCAACGTCATAGCCAGCCTTGTACATAAGAAGGAGCGTGAGTAGCCGACTCATACGTCCATTGCCATCGTTGAAGGGGTGGATGCAAGTGAAATCGAACACGAACATGAGCGACAGGAGCAGCGGGTCAATGTCCCCATCGGCAACACCCTCATGATATGCATCGCATAACGCCTCCATGGCATGGGGCGTGGCAACCGCCGGCGTCGTCTTGAATCGCGTACAGGTCGTACCATCGGCCCTGACGTCGCGAATCTCATTGTCGCCCACCTTGCAATGACCGCCCATTGACGATGGAGTGTATCGATAGAGCATCTTGTGCATTTGCAGGATGACACCCGAAGTCACGTCCATATGCTCATGATTGTCGTGAATGAGTGTCAGGACATCACGATAACCGGCGATTTGCTCCTCATCACGAGTTTTGAGTTCGGTGCTCTTATCCATAATCTCACCGAGGCGCTTGTCAGATGTGCGTATGCCTTCGATGCTGTTCGATGCCTCCGCAGACTGCACTATCGCAACATCACGCAAGGCCTCGAGAATGACAGGTGATGACGCGGCAAAGCTGATGCCACGCCCCCGATACTCGTGAATCTTCGAAATCAGATTTATCGTCTCAGACGTCGCTAGACTATCTGGGAAGTGCTTATAGTTGAACTCTCTCATTTTGATTCCTTATGTAGCCGTATTCTGCATCATATTATATATAAATGATGCAGAATACATTTGGAATGATGCAGAATAGCCCAAATTCATCGGACAGAGTCCTCTTCTCATCTCATGTTCCGATTCTAAGACACATCACCCCCAGACATTGCCCGATTATGGGACACCCTGGCATGAAATGCCGTGCATCATTGGCTACAATAAACCCGCACGTCCACCCTCTCCCAGTGCAACGCAAATGAGGTCCCCATGCCGAACAACAGCAAGTCGAAGCTCAAGCTGCTCTACATCAAGCAAATCCTTGAAGACGAGACCGACGCCGAACACGGCATCTCGATGACGCGCATCATCGAACGCCTCAACGAGTTCGACATCCCCGCCGAGCGAAAGGGCGTCTATCGCGACATACAGACGCTGCGCGACTTCGGCATCGAAATCCAGACCTACCAGCGATGCCCCGTGGAGTACGCCATCGCGAGGCGCGATTTCTCGCTGTCGGAGCTCATGCTGCTCGTCGATGCCGTGGAGTCGTGCAAGTTCCTCACGCGTCGCCAATCGAACGCGCTCACGACGAACCTGAAGCTCCTCGCGAGCGACCACCAGCGCGAGCTTCTCAACCGTCGCATACACGTTGCGGGGCGCATCTCCTCGAAAAACGATAGCGTGTTCACGAGCATCGACATACTGCACGAGGCCATCAGGACCAACAGGCACGTCGCGTTCATGTACTACAAATACGGGCTCGACGGAAAGCGCTTCGCGACGCACGACGGCAAGCCCCACGAGGTGACGCCCGTCGGAATCGCGTTCTCGGACGGTTTCTACTACCTGACCGCCTGGAACGACGAGCGCGACGACATGACCGAGTTCCGCATCGACCGCATGGACAAGATCCGCGTGACCGATAAGCCGGCGACGAAGAACGACAAGATCACGCACCACAAGTACGAAGGTGACGAACACGAGTACTTCGGGCGCTTCGGTGGCGACCCCGTCACCGCGACGTTGCTGGTGACGGGCGACAAGGTCGAGATCATCAAGGACCGCTTCGGTGACGCGGCCATGTTGTATCCGCAAGACGACGAGACGGCAAAAGCCGTGGTAAAGATCCACAAGTCCGAGCAGTTCTTCGGATGGATCGCGGGACTGGGCGGCACGGTGCGAATTCACGAGCCGAAGAGCCTGAAGCAGGAGTACAACGAGTACCTACTGGGACTCATCGAGGAATAGGCCGCTTTCGACCCCGCGCTCGAAGAGCACGGCGAGCAGATGTGGCACGGGGCCCGCCTCGCCGACGAAATCATCGAGAAGACCGCATCTTCGCCAGCAGAGACATGCGTCCGCTTGAAGCGGAGCCGTCGCGCAAAGCGCAGGAAGCGTGGATGCGTCACCCGTATCGACCGCGCCAGCCGTCAGCACCGCATGGTCACCCGCAACTTCCACGAGCAGGTCGTCCTCCTCGAAGCGGATGAGAAGCGGCGGGCCGGCCACCCAACTGCCCACATCGCAATCCCAGATGCAGAACAGGTCGGCGACAGGCATGCGAGCAAAGCGGCCGCATAGGGTCTCGTCTTCAGAACATGGAATAAGCGTATCGAACTCAAGCATCATCACCCAGCAATCTCTTGTTCGTAGATGATATTCGATTCGGGCCAACGACCATGTCCCATAAACGCACCAAGCGAAAAAGCGTATCGCCCTCTCCCCTTCTTCTTCGCCCCCCTCGCATGGATCCATCTACAAGCGCTTGCGCAGGTAAACCATGTCGACGAGCTGGACACCGCCTTCGAATATGGGGTGGTCGTAGTTTTCCGTGAAGAACCCCTCGACCACATGAGAGCGCTCGAAGCCGCATCGCTCGTAAAACGGCACGGTGAGCGGACTGTCACCTGTCCCCACTTGCAGGATGTCATACTCGCCCGCATGGTGCTTGGCTACGAAGTCGATGAGCATGCGGCCATAGCCCTGGTGCTGGCGGGAGGGATCGACCGCGATGTTCTTGATCTCCAGCGCGCCATCGCCTGCATCGTTCACGACGCACTCGCCCACCACGATGCCGTCGACTTCCAAGACGTACATCGTGCCTTCGTCGAGATAGCGATCGACCATGCTCTCCTGCTCGTCGGCAAGCAAGAGCAAGGGCAGATGGTGCCGCTTGTCGCCATGTTCCTCGCGAATGAGCATGGGCAGTTCTCCTTAAGACGGGGACTTTGGCGTCATTGTAGATGCCAGGGAGGGGCATCGCATCCGGATAACCTTTACAATCCCAATGGCGAGATTATGGGTACGCTCGATGGTGAAGAGAGCCTGTTGACCAAGACGAGCATCATCTTCTGTCCCGCTGGCATACCGCGCATGTGCGTCAGCATCCGCCGCGCGGACAAGCCGATCTTTCACTTCTCGATGGTGACGACAAAATACGATAACGACGCGTATGGGGAATAAATGGCGGCAGGGCAGAGAACGAATTAGGCAACGGCGAGGATAGGCGATGTGTTGCTCTCCGCGCCTTGCTCTCCGCCGGTCAGGGTTCCGCTCTTGATATGATAATCAATGCCATTGTCGACACAAAATTTCATAACCTCACGCGCCCTATCGTTATACCAACTCTTGATGTTGGGATACGACGACACAAGCTTGTTATAATTCGTCCTGCCGAATATGATTCTGTCTGCGAAAGATACCCGTTCTAGGACGGGCAAAAGCTCCTGTTCGATTATATTCGGAGATGGATAGGGCTCCATACTCACCCAAGTCCTGCATCCTCTGTCATGAAGTTTCTTCAAGGCCGTAATCCGATCATCATAAGGAGCAGCACCCGGTTCATATTCTTCGCGATAGCGTTCATCTAAGGAAACCAGCGTTATGCCGTAGACATTTCTTTTGGAATACTCTGCAAGCTCGATTGGCAAGACGCCTTTGCTTAGAACAACGCAAGGTATTTCATCCTCATTCAGCCGCTTGATGGCCTCGATGCTCATCCTGCAGACATCATCATGCCCATACATAAAAGAGTCTGTTGTAAAGCAGAGCTGAACGTGATGGATTTTGGTTTTGAGTCTGGGAATCTCTTTGTCGAGCAACTCGATCGTATTCGAAACGAGAACCGGCTCACACCACTCCGCATAGGAACGCACCTTGCCAAAACGCTTTGCCATCATCATAGCGTAGCAGGGATATTTGCAGCCATGCGAACAACCAAGAACATGATTCATGGTGTAGTCACCATACTCGACCTTGGTCTTGTAGAGCATAGATTTGCGGGTGATTGTTTTCATCTGCCTATTCACCAGCTGTTTCTTTATAAAGGGTATAGGTATCCTTCTTATAGTTTTGCCTATTGCTCGTTGCGTTACTCTTAATCATTACGCCTTTATCGACTAGAGGCTTAATGACATACTTTATTATATGATTAGAACCCAGCATGGATCGCCTGAGCACGTAAGACTCGATTTGTTCATAAGTATATACGCCTGCCTCAAATTCCCGAACAATTAATTTCTGAACCTCAAATCCATATGATTCTTTTAGAAATTCTTGGCCCTCGTCCAAATCAAACATAGACGTTTGCACAGCTCCGGTGTTGTTTCGATGGTAATCCCTGCCAGAAAAAGTATTCCAAAGTGCGTCCTTTATTTTTTCAAGACCTTTCAGACTGGGCGTTATGAAGATGATTTGGTAAATCTCGGCATTTTTTACATTTCTAAACGGATAGCTGAAATATATTTTTGATACTCCAGCCAAGTATTCTGCAATCCAGCTTGCCGCATCGGACCCTTCAGGTATTTCTACCCCCTCAAAACATGATTGAATAGCCAAATCATTTGGATTCCGAATATGGTCACTAGAAAACCAATTGAAGATAAGCTCACAATACCTCTGGGTTACATAATTCCGAAGTACTGGACCATCGACCGTACGCGCATCATAGGGATCTACAAACAAAAGGGTCAACTGTCCGGGAGTCGATAACAATGCATCATGCAAGGGCAACTCAGCAATGAACTTGTTTACATCCTCGTTACTAACATAAAGATGCAGGTTTGCTAATTCATCATCTTCGCACCTGTTCTCGTATATCAAATTACAAACAGAGCTGAACACTCTAATCCTGTCGGGGTCTATATCATTGAAGACAAGATTAAACTCTGTAGCAGGATGGTCTTTTGCAGCCTCTATAAATAATTCAAGTACACGCGAAGCCGTGCCAAGCTCGCCATCCAGATAAACACCAGCATTGCACATGCAGTCTACGAAGTTAAGGGCTTTTATCCTCTTGCTTTCGCATCCAACACGAATCCACTCTTCGACATATTTTGTGACATATTCAATCTTCTTTGTAGTCTGCTCTTTTTTCTTGTCTAACTTGTTGTTAGGCAAATCGGTGTCTGCAAGAAGCTGTTCAACATCTATTCTCATAATCGTACACTTTCGTTAAACGAACATTTGTTCTATTATAACAATTCAATTTTATATGTGTCATATTTAATTTTAGGGTCACAGAGGAATCATTGGACGGCGGAGAGTACACATAAAACCTGACAAGAGCTGCCGTTTTCTATTAGAAAAGCAAAGGAATCCGCAAGGGCACTGCCTTGGGTAAAACCACGCTTGTGACTATCGCTAAAGATTGTATGCTTCACATACAATGAAGCAATGAGGACAAAACAACTCAGGAGCATCCAAATGGCAATGAATGCACATGCGCAGGCTTTGGTCGGGCTCATTACAAGCGCAAATCTTCGATTCGTTATTCCCGTCTACCAGCGTCCCTATTCTTGGGATGAGGAACAGTGCGAACAGCTCTGGGATGACATTCTCTATGTTGGCAACCGCCCCCAAGACAGACATTTCACAGGTTCTGTTGTTTGGGTGCAAGATGGAACCTTTGCAGCTTCTGGCATACAGCCCATGTTGCTCATTGATGGCCAGCAACGAATCACGACACTCACACTTATCATCGCAGCGTTGGCAGAGTATTCGCGTAAGCATCCAGAAGATTCTTTACGTTTTTCCTATGACGAAATTATGCAACGCGGATACTTGGTGGATATGTTCAGGAAGGGTGAAGATCGCTACAAGTTGACACTCACTAAAGGCGACAAGAGAACGCTCGAGTCCATCATCGAGAACCTCATCGACTCAGACTGCGCCATCGACGAAGAATCGATAAAGCTGGTAAACAACTACAGATTCTTTAGTAAGAGAATTGAGGCTTTAGATGACCCCAACACAGTCTGGGATGGAATCCAGAGACTTGACATCGTGTCCATCTCTCTTGATGCCAATCAAGACAATCCTCAACTTATCTTCGAATCAATGAATTCAACGGGGAAAGACCTATCCTCGGCTGACCTTATTCGTAATTATGTTCTCATGGGCCTCCCCAAGGAGAGGCAAGATTCTCTCTACTTGAATCACTGGCGCAATATCGAGGTCACACTTGGCGTGGACTCTTATGAAAATACATTTGATGAATTCTTGAGAAACTATCTCACCGTTCTCTATGCACCAGAACCCCTGGCAAAACGCGATATCTATCAAATCTTTAAAAGACATGTAATAAATCACGACTATGACAAAAATGATCGCATTGTCGAGCTCCTCAAGGAAATGGAGCGATTCGCAAATTATTATGCTCATATCACAAATGGCACCGAGCCAAACAACGACATACGATATGCGCTTGCAAAACTCAGAAAACTAGAAGTAACCGTTATTAACCCGCTTCTTCTCTCGTTCTACGATGATTATGACCAAGGCGCGTTTGATTCCAATGAATTCTTGCATTTACTCGAGCTTACAGAAAGCTATATTTTTCGTAGATCTGTTTGTGCCGTTCCCACTAATTCACTGAACAAGTTTTTGCCCTCAGTTATAGCAAAGCTGAACAAGGTACAGGACGAAGGCGGTAACTACATCGAGGCCTTCGAAGCATTTCTCATGCTCGAAGCAGGAACCGCGAGGCGATTCCCAGACGATACCGAGTTTTTCAATGCGCTTACGACACGTGATACTTATCACTACAAGCGCTGCTTGTATCTGCTCTCGAATCTAGAGAACATGCACCATCCTAAAGATTCAATTAATTTTGATTACGGAAACTTCACTATCGAACACGTCATGCCGCAAAATGCCCTTACTGCATCCGGCTGGCAAAACGATATAGAGAAGATAGATGAAGATACATTTGATGCACTATTAAATAATCTCGGCAATCTCACTTTATCTGCGTATAACTCAGAACTGTCTGACAACTCCTTCCAGAACAAGAAGCAACGTTACATTGGCGGTTACGCAAAAGATTATTTGGTCATCTCTGATGCGATGAGAAAAGCAGAAAGCTGGGGAGAAAAGGAAATCAAAGCACGTGCCATCAGCCTTGCTGGAGAGGCCGAAAAAAGATGGAAGTACCTCGGCATAAGTGAACCGGTTGCAAAAAAATACGATCAAAAGAGAAACAAGGGGGCTACAGGACGATCTGCAATCTTCCGGGATGTCTTTGAGGCTGGATTTGTGAAGCCGGGCACCTGTCTCATTCCTAAGAATGAGCAATACTCCATATCGGCAATCGTTACTAATGGTGGTCTTATCGAATTATTAAACGGGGAGAAATTCAAAAGTCCTTCTCATGCCGCGAGACGTGCAGTCTCATTAGCTGGAGGAAGCAGTGGCGCTAAAAATGGATGGAAGTTTTGGAGAGTTGCAGAAGACGGGCCGATTCTCGACGAACTCAGATCACAGTATCTGTTGAGCAATGGTGGCCGCATTACCTCTAATGTACGCAGATTTCGCATCACCTTCTGGGATGGCTTCTACGACTTCTGTTCTGATATCGAGGCGTTCGTTAGCTGTTTCAATGATCCAAGCAATCGGGCTGACAATTCTGACGCATGGGCATCTTTTGGAGTCGGGATGCCAGACATGCATCTGTCTGCGCTTCTGAATACACAGGATAACTATTACGGAGTAGAACTCTATTGCGATAATATCGAGGCTTACCAAAAAGTCGCACCACTAAAGGGCTTCTTCAATCAACTTTGGACTAATGAAGTCGGCATGCATCCAGAATGGGACGAGCTCGACGAGAAGAAGAAGTCCAGACATCTTGTCATTAAACATGCAGCCAACTATGACGACGATGATTGGGACGGAATCTACCAATGGCTTGTAGAATGGCTCTTTAGGCTTCATAAATTGATACTCGCTGCTAATGAGAGGTAACTGACGAAAAGAAACATGATGACCTCAAAAGACGTCGAATTAAAAGCACTGGCATCATTTGCGAAAAAGAGGGACTCTGCACTTGAAGCAATGGACAGATTGCCCGTTCATAATGTGTCGCCTTGCATCATGACCTTGGAATTTGGCGAAGTTTGGAAAATGTATAATCGCCGGGTCATCATCAATCTTGAAACATTGCGCAGACATATTGCGTCTCTCACTGCATGGCAATCGGTAATCAAGCACTTTCAAAACGATTCGATTCTAGATGTTCTGCTAGTTGACTACATACAGCCTTTAGTTTTCGAATTAATTGATATTCCTCAATCAATCAATAATCAAATCCAGCAAGCAATAGTTCGACTAAGCATCCTTTGCAAAGATTCATGCTTGAACTGGAAGAACGCTGCAGAGATGGCAGACAAGCTCCGTAACAATGTTTACAGCATAGCCAAAAAGGAAGCTTTTCCCTGCACGGAGTGGGATAAGCTCAATGAATCCCTTGAAACGTTATACAACAGCGCAGAGGCTGAATTTCTGAGGAAACTTCATGGTGATAAATTTCATGACATCATCTCTCCGCCATTTGTGAGCTTTCCAAAGCCTGTGCAGACTCGGATTGGTACAGGGTCATATTGCTTTGGCTATGTGTGGGATACTCTTAATATCGACGCAGTTATAGATGCCGCTAGCGCCCAATTACAAAATGCCCATAACTCCTACGAAAATTTTTGGAACTATTCCGCGAAACTTGAGAGAATATGCAACGAAAATGCCGGTGGAGTTTATATTGATGACTAAACTACTGGCTTATCCATCCCAGAAGCTTGCGTATACTATTGCAGTAGTTAATATAGTTTCAAAGCCTGACGAATACCTCAAGCAAATCCTTTCCCACTCAGGGCATCTCATGTAAATCCATCCATCCGAATTTCCCGGAATGACACCCACCGGCATCCCGGCCTCGGCTCTTTGCAGCTCTCGCAATCGTGAAGCGGCCACTGCGCCAGCTCCTCCTCCCAGTTGACGCCACAATCGTCCCACTGGCATTTCCCCATCATCACGCGGCCGTCATCGTCGAAGTCCACACCCTCGGACTCGAGCATGGTGCGTTGCTCCTCCGGTCCGCCAAACGCGAAACTGCGCGCCATGGAGCCGTCCTTGAACACGACGCGATGGCAGGGAATATCCTCCGGTCCAATACCGGGGGATGGATTGTTGCGCAGGGCATAGCCGACGTAGCGCGCCGAACGCGGAGCGCCGATGATGCAAGCAATCTGTCCGTACGTCGCGACACTCCCGCGCGGAATATGCCGAACGACCTCAAACACCCGGTCCGAAAAAGCGCCCATGGAATCAAACCTCCCGTGGGCTGGCGACGCGATACGAACGGCGACTCGTAGCCCACATGCAGATGGTGCAGATTATATATCTCCTGATGCGAATCCGATCCGCCCCATCCCCTTCCTCCTCTACGCGCTACAATGCTCTGAAAACCTACGAAGGAGGACATGGATGGAGGCGCTCTCGCTCGTGCTGTTCCTGCTGGCGGCCGTGGTGGCCTCCAGCATCATCGGGCGCTTCCTGCCCGCGCTGTCGCTTCCCCTCGTGCAGATCGCGCTCGGCGCCGTCATCGCCACCTTTGTCACGGGTTCCTTCGACACCGGACTGGACGCCGAACTGCTGCTCATCCTGTTCATCGCCCCGCTGCACTTCAACGAGTCGCGCCATGCCGATTCCGGTGCCCTCTGGAAGAGGCGCTGGGGCATCTTCTCGCTCGCCGTGGGGCTCGTGCTCGTCATCGTCGTCGCCGTGGGCTTCGCGCTGCACGCGCTGCTCCCCGCCATCCCGCTTGCCGCCGCCATCGCCTTTGGCGCCGCCATGGGCTCGACCGATGCGGTTGCTGTCACGGAGCTCTCCAAGGACTTCCGCTTCGGCAAGCGCCACGAGACACTCCTGACCGGCGAGGCGTTCTTCAATGACGTGACCGGTACGGTGGTGTTCAAGACCGCCATCGGGTTCGCCCTCACCGGGGCGCTTTCCCTGGCGCACGCCGGCGAGGAGTTCGCCCTGGAGCTCTTCGGTGGGCTTTTCGGAGGCGTCATCTTGGGCCTCGCGGCATGGCTGTTGCTGGAGTTCATCCGCCGTCGCGGCATCGACAGCCCCAACCTGCACGTGACCCTCGAGCTGCTCTTGCCCTTCGTGATCTACCTCATCTGCCACCAGATTCACATCGGCGCCGTCATCGCCGTGGTCATGGCGGGCATGGTCATGTCGCTTCTCCCCCATCGTCACACGCCCCAGACCGCGCGCCAGCACATGCAGGCCAAGGGCGTCTGGGACACGCTCGGCTTCATCCTCAACGGTATCATCTTCGTCTTGCTGGGCATGCAGCTGCCCCGCTTCATCGCACCAGCTGCCGACGGCGGCTTTGGCGATCCGTGGCTCATGTTCGGCGTCGTCATCGTCCTCACGCTGATTCTGGAAATCGTGCGCTTCTGCTGGATCGCGGGGATGGACGTCGTGCACTGCCTCGTACGCAGGCAACCCGTGCGCACCCTGCTCGACGGAGAGCACTTTCGCAGCGCCCTGGCCACGGCCTTCGCAGGTCCCAAGGGCGGTATCACGCTCTCGCTCATCCTGACGGTGCCCGCCACGCTGCCGGCATCCGGGGCGCTCCCGGTTCACACCATGCTCGCGTCCATCGCCTCCGGCGTCATCCTGTGCACGCTCTTGCTGGCGAACTTCGCCGTGCCGGCACTGGTACCGCAAAAGGCCGATTCGCGCCGGACGAAAAGACAGGTGGATGCCGAAGCGCGCCTGCTCATGAGGGTCATCGAGTCCGTGAGGGCCGACGCCCACCGGACGGGGTCAGTCACCGGGGAGGCATCGGCGCAGATGGCGGCCGCGAACGATGACGTGGACGAGCCTGCCACGGTCATCGTGATGAAGCGCTACGCCGACCAGCTCGCGGACATCGTCAAGCGCGCCTCCGCTGACGTGGCCACACAAGCTCGGCAGGTGATTGCGCAATGCGACGAGCAATACGAGCGCATCGAGGAGCTCGACTCCGAGCTCAGGGAATCCGGTTTCTACGACGGTGACGAGGAGACCGGGGACCCGTCGATCCTCACCGCGCATTTTCGCGCCTTGCGTGACGTTTACGATGCGGTGGAGGACGTCCAGGCCCAGGCCCTGGCCCGCGAGCTCGAGTACGTGAAGGAGATGGCCCATGACGGGCAGATCGATCCCAAACACGCCAAGGAGCTTCGCAACGACGTGTACATCCAGCAGCTCACGCTCTGAGACGACGAGGTCAGGGCAGACAGGAGACGAATACGAACGACGCGCAGAGACATAGGGGCGCATCCCTCGGGAAGGACTCGATAATCGTCGGGTTCGCCCTGTTCGCGATGTTCTTCGGAGCCGGCAACCTCATATTCCCGCCGACGCTTGGCCAGCTCAGCGGCAGCCTGTGGCCCTGGGGATTCGTCGGCTTTCTACTCGCTGACGCCGTGCTCTCGTGCCTGGGCGTGTTCGTGATCAACGCCGTGGGCGGTCCGCGCCGCGCCTTCGAGGACGCGCTCGGCAAGACGGGCGGCACCATCCTCGGCACGGCAGCAATCCTGTGCCTGTGCGTGCTGTTCGCCATGCCCCGCACGGCGGCAACGACCTTCGAGCTCTCGGTCGCCCCCTACCTCGGTGATGCGGCGCCGGGGTATCTCGTGCCCTTCTCCATCGCGTTCTTCGTCATCGTCTACCTGCTCGCATGCCGCAAGTCACGCGTCGTCGACATCATCGGCAAGTTCTTCACGCCAACGCTGGTGATTGGCGTCGTGGTCCTGATCGTCGCGGGAATCGCCCAGCCCATCGGCCCGATCGAACCTCCGCTCACAAACACCGTGTTCCAGGAGGGCGTGCGCGCGGGCTACCAGACCATGGACGTGCTGGGTGCGGCGGCCTTCTCGATCATCATCCTCGACTCCGCCCTCGTGAAGGGCCGTCCCGAAGGCCGCGAGCGCATGACGCTTCTGGCACGCGCGAGCATCGGCGCCGCGGTCATGCTCGGAATCATCTACGGTGCCCTGGCCTACCTGGGCGCGACATCGACGTCGTTGGGAACGGGCCTCACCCAAGCCGGCCTGCTCGTGGCGATCGTGCAGTCGCTGCTGGGCGAACCCGGCATCATCCTGCTGAGCGTCATCGTCCTTCTGGCCTGCGTGACGACGGCCGTCGCCCTGGTGAGCTCGGCTGCCGACTACTTCTACGCGTTGCTCGGGAAGAAGGTCTCCTACAACGTGCTGCTCCTTGCCGATTGCGTAATCGGCGTGCTCATCTGCGACCTGGGGCTCGACGCCATCATCCAGCTGGCCGATCCGGTTCTGGGCATCGTGTATCCGCCGTTCATCACCGTGGTGGTGCTCCTGGTCTTCCATGGCCGCATCAAGGGCAAGGGGCTCTACCGGGGAGCGGCTATCGGCGCCTTCGCGGCGGCTGTGGTTCTGGAGCTGCACGCCATGGGCATAACCACGTTCATGCCGCTCGATTGGCTGCCGCTGCATTCGATGGGGTTGGGATGGTTGGCCTTCGCCGTGCTGGGAGGCATCGTCGGTTGGATTATTGGACGTACGCGCAAGGGAACGCTGAGCTGAAAACATGGCATATGACGAGGAGCAGATGATGGAGATCAGGAGTTACCGATAGGATGACATCGCCGAGATGGTGGGCATCTGGAACGAAGTCGTGAGAGACGGCATCGCGTTTCCCCAGGAAGAGGAGCTGGACCTTGTGAGCGGCAGCGCGTTCTTCGCATCGCAGACGTACTGCGGCGTCGCCGAGGAAGACGGGCGCGTCATCGGACTCTACATCCTGCATCCCAACAACGTCGGCCGCTGCGGGCACATCGCCAACGCCAGCTATGCGGTCAGCTCGGCTGCGCGCAGCAAGGGCGTGGGCCGCATGCTCGTCGAGGACTCGCTTGCCCAGGGTAAGGCGCACGGCTTTCGCGTGCTGCAGTTCAACGCCGTCGTCGCGACCAACGCCGGCGCGCGCCACCTCTACGAGAAGCTCGGCTTCGTGCAGCTCGGCACCATTCCCGGTGGCTTTCGCATGCCCGATGGCACGTATGTCGGCATCTGCCCGTACTATCATGAGCTGTAGAGCTGACGAGGCGACGATAGCCAGAGGAGGATCGGGAGCGTGAGCTATGGGTTGGGTTAGCGCGGCACTGCTCGCGGCGCTCTTCGCGGGCGTAACGTCGATTCTCGCGAAATGCGGCGTGCGAGAGACCGATTCCGACATCGCCACGGGCATTCGAACCGCGGTCGTGCTCGTCTTTGCCTGGATCGTGGTCTTCGTCACCGGCGCACAAGGCGGGATAACCCGCATCGCTCCCCTCTCGTGGACGTTTCTCATCGCCTCGGGGCTCGCGACCGGCGCATCGTGGATCTGCTACTTCAAGGCGCTTTCGCTCGGCGACGTCAACAAGGTCGTGCCCGTGGACAAGTCGAGCACGATCCTGGCCGCGCTCTTCGCGATCGTCCTGTTCGGCGAGACGAGCAACCTCGCGGTCAAGCTCGCCTCCATCATCGCAATCGGCGTGGGCACCTACCTCATGATCGAGAGGAAAGCGGGACAGGACGGCGGCGATGTGCAGGATAGCAGCGCAGGCGGGCATGGATGGCTGTGGTACGCCATCGGGGCCGCGGTGTTCGCCGCGCTCACCTCGATTCTCGCGAAGGTCGGCATCGAGGGCGTCGACTCGAACCTGGCAACCGCGATTCGCACCTGCGTGGTGCTGGTGATGGCGTGGGGCATCGTCGCTGCGCGCGGAAAGCTGCGGGCCGTGTGCGGCGTGCGGCCCGGCGAGGCGCTGTTCCTGGTGGCCTCCGGCCTCGCGACCGGCGCGTCGTGGCTGTTCTTCTACTACGCCATACAGACTGGTCAGGTGAGCATCGTCGTGCAGATCGACAAGCTCTCGATCGTCGTGTCGATTGCGTTTGCCTGGCTGTTCTTGCACGAGCGGCTATCGTGGCGGGCAGGCGTGGGGCTCGCGCTCATCGTCTGCGGCACGGCGTTGATGACGGCGTTTCCGTAGGGACGGGAGAGCACACGCGTTCTGGGGCCCTTTCGCGCCGCGTAGCGCAGTTTGGCATTCGCGATGGTAAAGTACGCGGCAGACAATCAGAAGGAGCGGCATCATGAATTTGACGAATATCGAGGAAAACGGCGTGCTCTGCGTCCTCGTGGAGAGTGACGAGCCGGTCATCACGGACGCGCAATCGGCAATCGATCTGCTGATGAGCGCGCAGTACGACGGTGGATCGAAGAACATCGTGATTCCCAAGCAACTCATCGCCGAGGACTTCTTCGTCCTCAGCACGGGGCTGGCCGGCGAGGTGCTGCAGAAGTACGTCAACTACGGCGGCCGCATGGCCATCTACGGCGACTATTCGCGCTACACGAGCAAGCCGCTCAAGGACTTCATGTACGAGAGCAACAAGGGCAGGGACTTCTTCTTCGTCTCCACGAGAGATGAGGCTGTTGCCGCGCTCGCGAAGAGCCGCTGATAGGGAGCACGAGGCGAGGTTTACGCAGAGACCGGATCGCCGTATTCACGCCGCATGGCGACCTCGGCGACGACCCATTGCTTCCCGCACTTCCTCGCGTCTACCTTCCTCCGCTCATTTGCTAGGACACCTTTTCGAAGTACAGCTGCTTATCGTTGTTGTAGAGTTTCATCTTTCCGGTGCTCCCGCCCAAGGCGAAGGTATAGCTCTTGCCCCCGGCAAGCTCGAACACCATGCCGTTCGAAGTCGCCCTCCAAGTTCCCGAGAAGCGTTTGCCGTCCTGGACGATGACCCCGGTCCCGTCATTCGATAGGGTCATGGTGTCACCGTACTGAGGATCTTTCCAACTACCTGCAAGGGAAGAGGATCCCGACGTCCCGGAATTGCCACCGGAACCGCCAGCCGACGTCGCCTTGGAGGACGAGGAAGATGACTTCGACGAGTTGGAGCTCGAACTCGAAGACGATGACGAGCTGGAGCTCGAAGCAGACGACGAGCTGGAACTGGTGCCCAAAAGCGCGTCAAGACCGGCGGCATCGGCGCTCGTGATTCCCAGGGACTTCTTCATGTCATCGGCATATCCGCAAAGGATGAACCCGTTGTAGCCCCCGCTTTCCTTTTCGGCAAAGGCAACCCAGATACCATCTTCACCGGCGATTTTGCATGTTCCGATGGCATAGCTCTTTCCCTTGTTCTCCTTCGTAGACGCGGCGGTGAGCGATGCTTGACCAACAATCTTCGTAAGATAGTCATTCGTGCTGCTTGGCAAATCACTCGAGCTCTTTGCGCGCTCCGTTGACGCGAACAGCGCGGCGCGAGGTTTCGACGTGGCTAGTTTCGAGGGTGCGATCATGCTCGAGCTGTTGTCGAAGATGTTGGAAACCCCAGAGCCAGACGGAGCCGCCGAAAGCATGGTGTATCCCTGGGCCGAGAGAGTCTTCCACCCGGTGTTTTTAGATGGGTCCTCGTTGCCGGCGACCTCCTTTGACCCATCGATTACGACACGGGCAAGCTCGTCTTCCCCACCGCTCGTACTGGTGAACTTGTTAGAGGTGAACCACTTGTTCATGTCAGCGGGATTCATGCCGACCACGCCCGCGATATCGTAAGCGTTCTTCGGAGTCGAGTACTTGGGTGCCGTCAGAAACGAGACGAGGCCGACGATGACGGCGATAAGCGCCACGACAGCCACGACAATGCCGATGATGGCCTTCGTCTTTCCCGACATGGGAGGCTTGGGCGACGCGGGGACGTGAGCTGCAGAAGCCGCAGCTGCAACTACCGGAGTCTGAGGTGGTTGCGGGCCCGAGGGGGCAGCGCTATTCTGCTCGATGGTTGCTCCACATGCGGGGCAGAACCTCGCGTTATCGTCAATTTGCTTTCCGCATTTTGGGCAGAACATCGTCGATATCCCCTCTCCTCGAAAACACACCGTCGCGATTATACCCGTTCTCGCGAATGCGCTGTCCGCTGCATTCGCGCCATGTAAAAAAAATGCAAAAGACGAAAGCCTGCGTTCAATTGGGGAAACCTGTGAGGCATTAGAAAAGGCACTGCTCGATGAGCTCTCTTCCGCGAAGCGCGTCTATCCATTCTGCGGGAATGCTCTCGTAGCCATACGCCGCGCCCGCCAATGCGCCGGCAACGCAGCCGGTCGTGTCGGAGTCGTCCCCCAGGTTCACGGCGGTGAGCACGCAGTCCGAGAAGCTGCCGGTGTGTAGGGCGCACCAAAGCGCGGCTCCGAGCGTGTCGAGGACGAAGCCACTGGACTTCACGGCATCGCGCGGCATGTCTACCAGGTCCCGGAGAAAGGCGAAGCGCTCGTTGCCGGGCATGCTGCGTGCTATCGCGTCCTCGAGGCACTCCCCGTCCATCAGGCCGTCGAGTATTCTCACGAACATGACGCACGCCTCGGTCGAAATCCAATGCGCGTGCGTTATCGCCGATACGGCGCACACCTCGTCATCCGACGCATGCACGAAGACGAGCGGGGCGATGCGCATGAGGGACCCGTTGCCGTTGGAGCGCTCCCCGTCGCAGCCGCAGCCACGTTCGAGGGCGGTCGCCGTGGCGTTTCCAACATCGAAGGCGCTCCCATCGGACGTGTATGCGCCCTTGTAGAGCCAATCGCAGAACCGCCGTCGCATGTCCTCGACGTCGACTTCGCCACGCTCCTTGAGGCTCGCACATGTCGCGAGCAGCAGCGACGTGTCGTCCGAGAACGTCCCCGCGGGCTTTCCGTGAACCCCGCCCTCGGACATTCCCGTGCACTCGAAGGTGTCCCTCTTCAGAAACTCGTAGGGCACGCCAAGGGCGTCGCCCACGGCCGCTCCGAAGACAATGCCCCGGCGTTTGTCTGACCGTATCTCCTCCAACCTTCTAACCCGAAAGGGTATGCTTCCAGGCGCGCCGATAATCATGCCATCATAGGCAGACGAATCTAGGTACAGGCCATGATCTCTTGCCTTTCGATGGAGCGTATCCACGACATCGCATTCGCCGGTAAAAAGATCATAGGGGCGCTCTCTATATTCCCCGTTAGCATCGATATAATGCAGGTAGGGTTGTATGAGATGGCTTGCAGTAGTCTCTGCATCTGGAGGGAAATTCATCAGCTGCAGCAAAATGGCGTCGGTAGCATCCTCAATCCACGCAGGAATCTCGCGACTCCCATAATCAATGTCATTTTCGGGTACCATTTGATCCTCCAAGAGCATGCTCGGCTTGCATTATTGTAGCTACATGCAGAGCGCTTGGCGTAAGACCGACCAGTCATGCGCCTCCAAGCTTCGACAGCAACTACTCGATGCCTTCCTGGCATTCGTAGCAATGCTTAAACGTTATCTTCCTGTACATCAGCTCATCGCCGTTAACGACTGCGCATTTCTTCAGGCAGAACGAAAAAGTTCGATCAGGGCAATGCGCGAGCATGGGACAACTCAAGGCGCGTTTCTTGAGCGTTTCATCATCTGGAAACGTCTCGATTTTGTACTGATTGCTCATAAGGCGATCGCTCCTCTGTCTCTATGCGGACTTCCGTTTTGCATGATTCATTTAACCGGAAAAGAATTTGACGCGTGACCTCAATATGGGACACCCGATTTCTGCAAAAACGAAATAATGCGTCCAGGAAATCGGGGATTCGAGCGTCGAATCCCCCCCCCCCGTAGGTGGAGGACGCGGTGAATACAAACGAAACAAGCACCAGTGAGAAGCTTGTGGAAGTGCGACAGCAGGTCATCGACACGCTGCTGGAGATCGACGATATCAAGTTGCAGGTCAACCCGCAGCTGCTTGCCCAGTATGCAAAGACAATCGGCTACCTGGAAGATGACCTGTTCAAATGGCAGCTCAAGGCACGCCGTTGCAAGCGCAGGTTCGCGCTCGCGCAGGCAGCCGCCAACAAGCGCAAGCCCATCGCGCTAGACGAGATTGACAATGAGCTTGACGATGAGTTTGCGGAATGGGAAGTGCAGCTTGCGAAGCGACTGGACGATCAGCTGCAGCTTTTGGAAGCACTCGCGGGCTCCCGTCCACTCTCGCCGTCCGAGGGACGCGAGCTCAAGGAGCTTCACAGGAAGCTGATCAGGCGTCTGCATCCGGACATCCATCCCGATCTTCCCGAGGATGCCCAGCGATTCTTCCTCATCGCCCAGTCGGCATACGAGAACGGCGATGTCGACACGCTGCGCGTCGTGGACACGGCGACCGAGGATTACGATGAGCATGCGGACGCGGCGGACCTATCGGAAGACGATGCCGCAATCGAGCTTGCCATGGCAGAAGCTCAGCTCAACGTCGCACGTGAGCAGCTCGACGTCTTGAAGCACAGCCATCCCTATGCCCTCACCGAGTTGCTCAGTGACCCGGTCGAGCTCGCGCATCGCACAGAAGAATTCAAGGTGGAGATCGAGCGCCAGAAGGAAGTCGTGAGGACATACGAGAGCAAGATCGCGAGCTTGATGGAAAGCGACACGCGATGATGGCATATCCAGCAACAGCCCAGCCCGACACGGGCACGCTGGCCACGATCACGCAAGCCCAGCAGCTGGGGCTCGTGGGCGCAAGCGCGCTATCCGTACCCATGCCCTTCGAGTCGAGGATCGTCCTGTTCGAATCCGTACGAATCGCGGGCACGAGCCATGCGCCGGACATCGACGCGACCATGCGCCAGACACCCGATGAGGCACAGCTTGAGCTTGTGCGCGAGCCCGACAACCAGGCAGACGGCTGGGCCATCCGCGTCGAACATGACGGCAAGAAAATCGGCTACATACCGGCAGACAAGAACGAGGTGCTGGCACGGCTCATGGACGGTGGTAAGACGCTTGGCGGCAAACTCGTCTCATGCGAGCTGCGCGGCACCTGGTGGAACGTGCATATGGAGGTGTATCTCATTGATTAGATACGATGGCGAGGAAATAGCTCCTGGAATGAAGCTCACGCACGATGCCAATATCTACGAGCTCATATTCGAGGACTTCACGACCTATGACAACGGCGACAAACTGCCGGGTATCTGGGTGACGAGCGCCGTATACGATTCGGACAATCATTATCTGGGACACACCTACACCATGCCCTATACAGGGGCCGATGACCCGGATGGCGAGGATGCTCTCTTCTACGGAGGCTGCCTCTACGACGAGGGAATGAGGCTGACCGCTCCCGAGCATGCCGAGGCGCGGCTGGATTGCTTCAAGGCGGCAGAGCTTCTCTACCGGCATGCGGCGGGCAAGGGCAATGCCATGGCGTACCTGTGCCTTGGCTATGTCTACTATTACGATCGGTGCAAGGGCGACTATTGGCGCAACCTTGACGAGCTCGAGACGGACGAGGATTACCTGCAGCCCTATCCGCGCGAGGAGCGGGCGTTCGAGTACTTTGGCAAGGCGGCGGAGACCGGTCTTGCCGAGGGCTTCTGCAAGCTGGGCGATGCGTACAAGAACGGTGTCGGCTGCGAGGTCGATGTGCAACAGGCGTACCGGTGCTATGCTACTGCCGCGACGGCCACGGATCCGCAGGCGCCATATCTGACGGGCAGCATAGCGCTCAGACTCGCGGAGTGCTTGGAGGAAGGCATAGGCTGCGAGCATGATTTTGAGCGGGCGCTCGAGGAATACGAACGGGCCGAGAGCTTTCTCGATCTGGCCGTACACAGCGGCGATTGGTATTACAAGCGTGCGAGAGATGGTGCGCGAGATGGAGTCGCGAGGTGCGAGCAGGAGCTGGGGATGGAGAGAGGAAGCGCGGAAGAGAAGCGCGAGCATCACGGCGGCACCCACGAGCTCCTTGAGCTGCTTTGAGAGCGTCGATATCGTCGATCAGTGCCTCCGTGCTCGACGCGACGGGCATTGGCTACGCGTCCTTCTGTCTGACCGGTATTACCGGTAAAGACCGCGGAACCGAGAACGCGCAGGCGACGGCCGGGGTATGCAACCGGCCGAACCCGTAGCTCACCGGCGTCAACATGCTCACGGTGTATCCGAACCCGAAGCTGTATCAGGAGACGGTGGAGAACGTCGGGTTGAAGCAGGTGAGGTCGAAAAGTACAAAGAGATACAGGGACTGTCGCATAGTCTGGAGATTCCGGTTGAGTTTGCGATGCTCGGCGCGTTGAATCCCGTGATGCTGTGTAAGAGGCTGCCGGAGCAGCAGAATGAGGTCGAGGACGATTAAGGCAGCGATTGGGAGTGTTGGGGAAGAAGATTGAGGAAGTATCGGACAGGATTGAGAGAATCGTATATAGGGTATTCGATGTGAACAACACCATTACGGACCTATTTTCATTTACAATTAAAGTGCGTTCGATGACTCAATGAAAGCAGATGGATGTGCCACAAAAAGTGACATCATATGGGCTCAGCTCTCTAGAAATAGAGCGGTTTCGCAATATGACAAATCTGACTATCCCCCTCGGGCAGCGCATTACCGTATTGGCCGGCCAGAATGGCACAGGCAAGTCAACAATACTCGGGATGCTAGGACAACCGCTCGGCTTGATTTCAGCTAGAACCATTTTCGGAAAAGCCTGCCGAACGAAATTCAAGGATATCTTCAAGATGTCCCCAGAACATGATGTCCCGGGTGAGCACGTTTACTATATCGACTTCCGTGATGAAGCTATTTCGGAGGGCAGGCAACACGTACAGGTCAAGTCTTATGCACGAAAAGCAACAGACAAGTCTCATATCAGACTTGTTACAGGCGCAACTCGCAACGAAGGGGACGGCAATATCGATTACCCCGTCATCTATCTAGGAATGAAGCGCGTATATCCGATAGGAGAGATAGCAAATCCTGAAGCTACGGACCCACAACTTACCGAAGAGGAAACCGCTGCATTTATTCGCTGGTATTCCCGCATCATGGTGCCAGTTTCGGCGGGTAATATAGAGCCGATTAAGATAGAGAAAAAGGGGCAAAAGGAAACTCTGCTCGTCAACGCGGGATCTTACGATTTTCTCACAAACTCAGCCGGACAAGATAATCTTGGACAAATCCTCGCCGCCCTAATCTCGTTCCAAAGACTTAAAACATCCATGGGCGAAACATACAAAGGCGGCCTCTTACTCATTGACGAGCTTGATGCAACACTCTTCCCGGCTTCCCAAATTGGATTGCTTGACACCCTCTATAATATTTCGTCAGACCTCATGCTTCAAACAGTGCTCACAACTCATTCAACTGATCTAATCGAAAGGGCACTGGAACTTGCAAAAAAGGGAGATGATGTTGAGGTCATCTACCTCAAGTCTTCTGGAGAACGCATCAGTCTCGAGCAGAATCCACCAATGGACGCTATCAGAGCAGATCTGCTTATCAGACCGCTTCCAGCGCCAAAAGATATGAAGGTCGAGATATGGTGTGAAGATAGAGAGGCCGCTTGGTTCTTGCACAAGATGATGCCGCGAAGACTTGCAAGCAAATGCTCAGTCCAGGCCGCAGGCTTAAGCTGCGGAGAACTTGGAGAGCTCGCCATACGCAATGTTCCCGCAATCAAGAACGTGGTATTTGTCACCGATGCTGACGGAATAAAAAACGCAAGCAAGAAAATCAAGGAATGCAGCCGCTTATTTGTCCTTCCGGGAAACGGCGTAAGCCCCGAGCGGTCCATATACGACCTACTGATTAATCTCTCGGCTGATGATTGCGCTTGGAACGCATTTCCGCGCGATTACAATAAACAGAAGTTCTTGCGATTACGGAACGAAACTGAAGATGTCTGGACTCGTAACGGAGGAAAAATAGATCGCAAACTTGAAAAACGTTGGTTCAGCGAAACGAAAAGAGCAGGATTATGGGGAACCAATGGAGCAGCAATATACAAAATCTGGTCCGAAATGTATGCATCAGAAATAACCCTTTTGTGTGAAGCTTTAGAACATCGCGTCGATGCAATATTAAGTCGAATGAAATTCGAGAGCTTGTAACGTAGTTTTTACCTATGTTCAAGCAGGCAAGATCACTGTCATGAAGAAGAGGGAGGTGTGCACATGCCGGCAACATATACGCCCATAAGATACCCGGGTGGAAAAACCAAGCTCTATCCATTAATTAAAAGCATCATTGAGCAAAACAAATATGGCAACCGCACTTACTGCGAAGCTTTTGCCGGTGGGGCCGGTGCGGCCGTAAAGCTCCTCTTAAAAGGAGACGTTCCTTCCATCATTATCAATGATTTCGATCATGCCGTGTATTGCATGTGGGATTGCATCGTGAACCATTCTCGAGCTCTCTGCAACTTCATTGACAAAGTAGAAGTAACTGTTGAATCATGGCAACGATTCAAGCAGATCTACGATAGGCCACAGGGCGTGAGCGTCAGAGAACTGGGACATGCTGCCTTCTTTCTCAATCGCACAAACATATCTGGCATTCTAGATGGAGGGGTAATAGGGGGCCTAGATCAAACAGGTAACTATCTCATCGATGCTAGGTTTTCAAAGGACAACCTTAAGAAAAAAATAAAAGCCATAGCGCAAAAGAAGAGCTCTATCGAGTTGTATGAGTTAGACGCCGAGGACTTTATAGATAAGGTACTGGCATCTCGCAGTAATGAGGTCTTTTGCTATCTCGACCCCCCATATGTCCAGAAGGGTCCTGGACTCTACAGAAGTTCATTCAATGATGCAAAGCATAGGTCTTTAGCGCAGAAGATACTAAATAGCAGTTTTCCCTGGATGGTCACGTATGATGATGATCCACTTGTGTGCGAGCTCTACGAAGGACAGTTTCGGGACACACTGGTTCTCGACTACAGTGCCAATGTCCATGGAAAGGGCACCGAAAAGCTCATTCTCTCCGAAGAAATAAAATACAAAATCGCCTCCTAGTTTCTCTGGACATAATTGAGCATCTCCCGTATCACTTTATAAATTTTATCCCATAGCACTATCAATGCTTCGCCATCAGGCCAGCCACTTGAACCATGGGCTGGCGAATGCAGCGACGAGAGTGTTACCGCTAGCCCATCATTGTTTTGGGCAAATTTGCGCATATAGTCGACATCGTTATTTTGCAGTTTTGAGGTCTTGTCGCGTACAAGCTCATTGCAGGCGCATTGTATTCGTGAAGAATACTTGGAGCTCAACTTCGCATATTCCTCACTCTTTAGCTTCTTTATGAGATACATATCGGTTGAGATAGTAATCATGGCTCTAAATAAAAGAGCGCAAGCTATTGGCGTTTCATGCGCAACAAGAGTTTTTAATTCGCGATGAATCTGTGATAGATTGGCCTCGCCTTGCGTTGAAAGAGGTGCGCCTTCACGAGGCGCAACGGTGCGCCGATTAGAATTGTGCCCTTTGGGCCTAGGGGCGCCCGAATCACCTCCACTATCTGAGCCATTTGATGAGTCGCTGGACCCTGATTCATCAGAAGAACCGTCTCCATGTATCGTCTCTTGCTCTCCACCTTCCGCATCGCCAAAATCAATCGGCAACTCGCCACCCGAAGCGCTATCTCCAAACTCATTTAAAATTTCATCGATAAATATTTTGCGTTTTTTAACATCATAAATATCACCTACACTGGTTTCGGATACTCGCTCCAAGAACCTTGAGAGCACGTGTAAATCAGGATTCCTTGCGACATACAGGGAATTTACTAAATCAAAGCCCAGCCTCTCTCGCACATAGGGAGAGCCAAACAGTCTTGCCAAGCTCGTCTTATTGCACTTACTTAGCCATACTTCCTCTTGCGTCCCCTTTCCAAACGCAGAATGCAGATACTCGATAAGCTGGACAACTTTATCGCTTTTGCCAGAAACTCGCTCCATAAAGCGGGCGCGTTGCTCGCTATTCCATGGGATAATCCCAGCTCCTCCCCTTTGTCCACTATGGCGTCGCTCTATCAGTTCATTTATTTCAGTTTGGTCATCCGTAACGTAGCATCGCACTGCAGAAACTAATGAAATGGGCAGTTTCTCAAACACAGCTTTTACTGTTACAAACGAATCAGGCAGTATATTTGGATTATCGAGGCATTTTAACGCCGCTAAACGCCTGTTCCCTTCCACCACCGTATAGGTATTGTCTTTTTCGCTTGGCTTTGCAATTAGGAGCTCACTCGGGCTCCAGCCACACTCAACAATGCTCTTCGCCAAGGAAACAATTTTATTTGTCCGCTTGTCCCCACCCTGATCTAGCAACAATTCGCAAAGAGCGTCTTCCTCTGATTCGACAAACAAGCAGCGAGGGTTGTTCCAGCTAAAGTGAAGTTGCTCTAGAGGAATCTCTCGTTCATAACCCATCGGTTTCACCCACCCTGTCTATGTCCTTACAGCAAGCATACATATATTTCGTCCGCCAAGGTAACTAAGGTTTATCACAGCATTCTCCAGTCTATCCATTGTTTTCAACCTTAAAAAATTTGGAGGCAAAATGGAACCAAGGCCCTATGACGCCCCTTCCTCGGCAGCAATCATGATGGCTCCAGAAGATAATTAATTGCAAATACTCGGAATCTCCACCATACCCCTCGCCACAAAACCACCTTCTGGGCAGCTACACCCCTGCTGACAAAATGACAGTTAACGCACTGCAAAACCTGCTGGGGTTACGCCAATTGGATATGCACCACCGGACAACCTGAAGAGCATCTCCCTTTCATGGTTTGCTGGCACGCACCATGTATCCCTTACAGTTTGGTAACTGCGGTGATTGTTTTCTAAATTGCGCCCCCTCAAGCCGCATACGGAAGAGTATGGAAGACGCGATGCTGCTGTTCTATCGTTAGCTGCTGCGTATCGCTGACGCGGATGCTGTCAGCCCTAAGCTGGCAACACTGACGGAGAAGGTTGACAGCATCTTTGCTGGCCTCGCGGAAGAAGAGGTTGCCGAGCGGCTTCCAATCAACAAGAACGTCATCGTCGACCTGGAAAAGATTCGCATCGTTCAGAGACGTTCTAAAGCTTTATTTAGCAAGTAGCCTACGGCGTCTTACATTTTCGCGCGTCATAGAGGAATTCTAGCAAGTAGCCTATTGGCATATTGCATCTTCGATTTCACGCCATGGCAGCTTGCCCGAATTCGGGAAACCGCTCGGTGTTGTGGAGCTACTCGCTGCCACACGCCTCCCGGTTTGCGGGAGATCCCCCGCGCCCCTTTATTTAGCGGAAACTATCATGCACATGTTGTAAAAAGCAGCTCTTGCATAGGCGAGTATAATTTCATAAGTGAAAGGATTTATATGGTGAACTATGGAAAGATGTCTACGGCTGCTTCGTCGGACAAGCATCCTGTACATCGATGGTTTAACTTTATTGCGGGTTATTCCCCCGAATACATAAAGTACGCAATTGAGGAATATGCTCAGAAATCGGGGCACAATCCAGCTAGGATCCTCGATCCTTTTGCAGGAATGGCCACTACTAATGTTGTAGCCAACCAGCTTGGTATCCCATCAAAGGGAATTGAACGAAACCCCTTCTTCTATAAAATCGGATTGGCCAAAACAAGAGCCGGGCAGATCGCAGCTTTTTTCCCAGAGATTCAAGAACAATTCTCAAGTCTAATAAATAATCCAACGAAAGAGGACTTCTGCCAAGACAATGATGCAATAAAGTTCCTTCTTAAGCTTTTCGACTCAGATGACCTTGCAATATTATTTTCACTTCGAGAATGCGTCTATTCGCTCAACTCTGAGGAAAAGAGATTGGCAGGCTTTCTCGTTCTTTCGAAAATGCTTGAATACGCCACATTTGCCAAGACGGATGGCATCTACAAAGTGCCCACAAGCAAAAAGCATAATCACTCATGTTCTGATTCGCTTATTCTAACAATTGAGGATCTGTCTTTTGGCCAAGACGAATATTCGCATTGGCCTTCACTTTCTGAGTATTGCTTTGATTCTTCGGTAACGCATGACCTCGGCCAGGACAATTATGATCTTGTTGTGTTTAGTCCCCCTTACCTAAATAATTTCGACTTTGCCGAGATGACACGTATGCAACTTTATTTTTGGGAGGAAGCTTCAAGCTGGCGTGAAATATCTGAAAAACATCGAAACAAGATGTTGGTTAACACCACAACTGCCCTAAAAGATGTCAGAGCGGTGGAGCAGCAAAAAGAGTTGCGTGAAAAATTACCAAACACGGTATTGAAGCAGGTCGATCCTATAGTCGACGAATTGCATCGGTTAAGAAAGAATGAAGGGAAGAGCAAGGATTATGACTTGATCATTTATCCTTATCTAGCTCAAATGATGGAAGTTGTTTCGCGTTGTTACGACGCCATGAGTAGCGGGGCACATTTAAGAATCGTTCTTAGCGATGCGGCGTTTTACGGCATTCATATAGATACTCAAGAGTATATCGCCCTCATTCTGAAAGCTATTGGATATTCCAATATAGAAGTTAACCGGATGAGAGACAGAGGGGACAGATGGATACTGCAGAAAAGAAAATCTAGCGGGAAACAACTAGGTGAATTCGAGTTATTCGCCAGTAAGGAATGATGATGGATACGCTGTACGAATATGCAACGAAAGAGATGAAGGAGTCTATTGAGTATTTCTTTATCACAATAGACGAAACGGATCATTTGTCATCCATAACTGAAGAAACACTCGAATCAAAGCCTGTAAGAGACATGCTTCTTGCAGGCAAATCGTTAAGCCCGGAAAACATAGATGCTCAAGCAGCCGCAAGAGAACTATCCAGGGTTGAATCCGTGCCTTTCGATGTTGAGCGAGGAGCAAGTTATAGTGTTTATCACTCATCGCGTTTTTATATCGACGATCTCATCGAGAAAGCCTACCAACTGTCAAATCAGTGCACTAGCTTAGATCCTCAAGACATTGCCGACAATCCTTATCTACTGCCAATATGGCAAGCCATGCTCAATATTCCCAGCAAGGCCGCAATGAAAAATCTTTTTGGATCCGTATCCGATAGACATTTATCAAGAAATGCTGCGAAAAAGATAAGCGAGTATGCAAATACATACTTCCAGAATCATTCAATTAATAGGGGACAAATCAAAGAAAGAACTGAACGAACTTTAGAAGGAATAGTTCGAGACCTGGTTGGGCGATTACTGTTTGAATCAATTGTAAAAAATGCCTTGGAGTCGAAAGGAATTCCTTTTACTCCCGAAGAAGAATGTTCAGGTCTCTCGGGGGTTATCTATTCGCATCGCCCTGATTTTGTAATCCCTAATGAAGATGATCCCATAGCTTTCATTGAAGTAAGAAAATCAAGCAGTCGACATGCATCGCTATACGCAAAAGATAAGATGTTTAGTGCGATTAATTGGAAAGGGAAGCATCCAAAGATGCTAGCGATTCTATTTACAGAAGGTGAATGGACGCGTGAATCGCTCATTACAATGGCGAAAGTTTTTGATTATGTTGTCCCTGTATCAAGAGCAATGGAACTTGCGGAGAAAATCAAAGACTACATGAACGGCGACGACTCAATCCTAAAATGGATAATACAGTTTGATATTCAACAGAATAACGAATCGCCGAGTATAGAATGAGTGCATCTTCGGGTCATAAGACATCCAAGAAACAGCTGGTTGAACGCACTTTAGAGTACACGAACAGTATCCTAGCGCAAACTCACATTATCGTAATGAGTGTTTGCAGCGGATAGAGAATGGAATGCCCTCGTTGCAGGTCGACCATAAGAAATGCTCCCTCTACAACCGCCGAAGGAGCATTTTCTAAGTCCATAGTTCAACTGTCTTGGAGGCAGCTACAAGCAGCAGTAGCGCCAAAACACCGAAAAACAACCCAATCCAAACCTCACGATAATGTGCGCCCTCACTCCCACTCCACCGTACTCGGCGGCTTGCTCGTGATGTCGTACACCACTCT
>CAYLYJ010000004.1:0-37832 GCA_964388185.1 uncultured Coriobacteriaceae bacterium | reverse complement strand
AAGGAAGAACGTGGATAAAAAGCTATTGTCTCCCGCTCAACAAGTCGACTTCCTCAAGAAGGAAAAGGGCATAACATTCAACCTAATAAACGAACAAGATGCTGAACGGTTTCTTGAGAATAAGATTTTTCTCTTCAAGCTCAAAGCGTTTTGCAAAAACTATGAAACCTATCAGAAGAATGACAGCAAAAAGGGTAAGTACATTAATCTTGACTTCGGCGAACTTGTTGAGTTATCGAGGCTAGACAAAGCGTTCAGGGATGAAACTCTCAACCTAACTCTGGATATTGAGCATTACCTAAAAGTGCGTATAAATCGCGGAGCCATGAAGTGCCAGATTGACCCATACGAGCTCGCTGCGTCATTCATAAGCAAATCAAAACGCTCAGCCATTCAACAACAGAAGGAAATCCTTATTGCCGAAGAAGCATTTCGTTGCATTAGCGAAACTGCCGAAAAATGTGCAACGCTATCAAACGATGCATCTATCGATGAAATTATAGAAACGGCTAATGCAATCAAAGAACAACTGAACGACATGTTGCACAATATCAATCCAAATCATATCGCTGACTCGGTTAAAAACATGCTCAATTCGCCCTACTCAAAAGGTTTGGCAGAAAAATATGAGGGTAAGATTCCGCCATATTGGTGTTTGGTAGAATTGCTCACCTTTGGGACAACTATATCTTTCTATAAAATGTGCTTCATGAAAGACGGCCTGCTTTCCAGTGCCGCTGATGAAGCGAAGACATGCAAAGACATAAAAAACTTGCTGAGAAGCGTGCAGACGCTAAGAAATGCTGCCGCCCATAATGATTGCCTCCTAAACTCCCTGAACGTAAGACATAGGTCTAGATCGAGAACGGGCACGGTACGGATTCTCGAGCAGAACTATCCCATCCATTCAGCAAGCCTGAACCCGGTGAAACGTGTACCTATTGCTGTTGATTTTTCCGCACTGCTTATTGTTTACGATGTCGTTGTGCCCGCGGGGCAATCACGGGAAAGAGCACGTCAAGGTCTTTTGCGTATGAGAGAGCGATTCTTTGACAACATCCAGTATTTCCAAAATGAAGACGGCCTGATAAAAACCAGCTCCCTAAGGGATTTCTTCGCATACCTGGATGATCTTTTAAATGTGTTTATCGACAGGCTTGAGAACGAACCACTTGTATTGAAATAGGTATTGCAAGGCGTTAAGACGAGGCTGCTGTGCGAGCACAAAGCCCTCGAGCATCCTCCCCCTACCTCGCCACCGGTATCCGCTCTGCGCGTGCGAAATCCCCCAGGTCGTCGACATCGACATAGCGATCGACCAACATGACAAGCCCGACCTCGTTATCGTTGGAGCTCGTGGCTTGCGGATTTGCCAACGAGCCGAAGAGCAGGACGGCTTTTCGCTACCACACCATATGCATTACCTATGAGAAATGTATTTGGAGCATTCAACTAATTCAAGATCCCTTCCTCATGGGCAACACGTCACCATAGAACTGGTTCAGATATACTGACATGCGCAAAAGACATTTATTCGTCATACTCAGCAACACAAGGATGGATTCACTTAGCCAAAACGCAGAATGAGGACAATGAGCGCTGTAAGCAAATTGGGAAACAAACCGAAACCATTTCTTAGATGGGCGGGGAGCAAAAAACAATTGCTCCCCATACTAGAAACATATTGGGACAATCACCAACGATATCTTGAGCCATTTTGTGGTTCGGCAGCCCTTTTCTTCCATGTTGAACCCAAAAAAGCTTTTTTAAACGATACGAATAAAGAGGTGGTAAACGCTTTCCGTTGCGTACAACAATCCCCGCAGAAAGTTTATTCAGTATATTCGGAATGGGAGTGCGACGCCGAAACTTATAAGCGTATAAGAGCGGAAGACAAGAATGTAGATGAAATATACCGCGCCGCTCGATTTATTTATCTAATGCGGCAGTGCTATGGCGGCGTTTTCCGCGTGAACACTCAAGGGCATTTCAATGTCCCGTACGGCAATCACTCTACAGGCAAAATGCCCTCCAAACAAGACCTTGTTCAAGCGTCGTCTTCTCTTTCGAAAGTCACGATTACCAATCTTGACTACTCTGATTTTCTGGAAACTTACGCCAAAAAAGGAGATTTTATTTATCTTGATCCTCCTTACTCAGACAGCAGCCTTGACTATTCTGTCGCCTCCAGCGGAAAAGAAAACCTCTTATGTACGTTGCAGGCATTAGACGATATAGGCGCAGTTTTTGTGTTGAGTTGCTCGCATGAATATTATTCGACAGAAGCGAAAAAGAGAGAGTGGCGCGTTACAGAAGTTGAGGTAAGAAGAAGCATAGCTTCAAAAGCTGCGCACAGAAAAAGGGCAAAAGAGTTCATTATTTCGAATGAGGAAAGAAGGTCGTAAGTGCTATACACAATTGCTGTTGTAAGCGACTTTCATATAGGAACAAAAGGAAGATTCAGGGATACAGTAACTCAAAATGGGTATCCGCAGATTGATATAAATGTTTCAGAAACTTTCCGTCAACTAGTCAGCTCAGAAAATATCCAAGCCGACTTGCTTTTGGTTTTGGGCGATTTGAGTGACGAGGCAAAAACTGAGGAGTTTTTCTTGGCAAATAATCTTATCCGGTCGCTAGCAAGAGAACTAGGTGTTGAAGAGGGGTGCATTGCAGGTTGTCCCGGTAATCATGATAAAAACTGGAAGATTCTCGAAAACTTTGAGGGCATTGAAAGAATTAACAAATGGACCGAAGAAGAAAAGGCAGTAATTTGCGCCAGTTATCAAAACATGATTGACACCATCAGTGTTGGACAGTTTTGTACTCCAGGAAAATCTGACAATGTATTAATAGGAGATCGTTATAAAATTGATTTACTAGACAAGGTTTTGGTCATTTCTTATAACTCAACATGGCTTGATGGGGTTTCACGAAAAGGCGGCCATGGTCGCAACATCCGCTGCGGTTACTTCCACGAAGAAGATGCGGAGATAATTAATAAAGCAGTAAACGATACAAAAGACAAGAACGATGTCAAACTCACTGTAGTCTTGTTGCATCATCATCCATTCGTCGTAGATGAGCCAAATAATGAACCAGATAATTCGATATTAGATGGAGCAGAGTCTTTCTATAGGATGTGTGCAGACGTGAAAGCTGATATCGTGCTTCACGGACACAAGCATCTTACCAGGCTTGAATCCCATTGCTTTGATTCACGTCGCAACATTCCAGTTCTTTGCGCAGGTGGATTTTGCAATAGGCCCGAACCTCATCTCCAAGCAAAGGCTTTGAATCAGTTTCATTTAATAGAGATTAACAGCGATGACCACCGCCCATATCCAAAAATGGGAGTCGTAAGATCTTGGTCATACTGTCCTGCCATCGGATGGACTCGAAGCAACGAAGAATTTGCGAACTTTAATTATAAAAGCCCGTTTGGAAACAGCCGCACGCAAGAAGAACTGGAAATAGTCTTGCGTGAATTTATTGACAAAACCAATCATGAAGGAGCAAGGGGATTCACGTGGAGTGATGTAAAAGCACAAAAAGGATATGAGCTTCAATATGTAAACATCAAGGTTGTGGAAGCAGCTTTTGAAACCCTTAAAAGAGAAGGACTTATCAAGGTAATTCGGTTCGGGCAGGATTTTAAAACCGCTATAGTGAGGAACTGAACATGATCAAGTCTCCTGAAACCAATAATGCGCGAGATATGTCACCGAAAAAAACGGTGCAAACTTTTGTTGTGACCGAAGATTATGTGAGACTCGCCACCCCACGCAATACTATCGTCCTTGGTTCTCGAGGATCCGGCAAAACGCAGCTGCTTCGCATGCTTTCTTATGACTTAATGTGCCAGCTTGACAGAGCGCATTTCATTAATTTACCAGACAAAAACAGCCTGATTGGAATTTATGTGGCATTTTCTTCTTTCTGGGCTAAGGACATAAAAAGCAAATCGTGGGACAGTGAGGAGGATTACCTTTACTCATTCAAATGGCGCGTAAATCTTGCGACCTGTGATTCTTTTTTAAAATGCTTGAAAAGCATTCTCGCAGAGAACGTTGAAGACGAGTTCGATCAAGTCTTAAAGGCAAGCGACATTGCCGAGAAGCTCTATGAAGCCTGGTTTTTTTCTCAGGATCCCCGAATTGATTCCCTGGACAAACTGAGAAACAAGATAGCTCGCTATGACGACGAGCGGCAAGCTAGAGAACAGGAGCTTTTGGCTCAAGGAAAGAGAAGCGGCGAGCATGCAATGGCCCCAACCGCTTTCGACACGCCTTTGTTTTCTCCCGTGAAGACAGCGCGGGATATTGTTGAACAAGAATTGCCAGAATTAGATCAGCCAAATTGGCTGATCTGCCTTGACGAAGCCGATTTCCTTGACATTCCCTATCTTCGCGCAATTAACACTTGTATGCGCTCTCGATCAGAACGCTTATTTATAAAAATGTCAACGCTGCCCTTTAGTCATCGTACGCAAGAAACTGAAACTCCCGTTAATATCGACAGTGGTCACGATTTTGAATACCTATACATAGATCATGAAACCACTAGACCTGATTCGAGTTTGAATCGTCAGAAATTCGCTTTTGACCTCATCAAGAAGCATTTTGATGACAAATCAGAATTGCTGAGCAAGTACGACAGCCTCAAGGCACTTCTCGGTGAATCGACGATTTTAAATCCAGAAAGCATTTCATTGAATGATGAGGAATTCGATCGAGCACTAAATGAATTTGCCACAGAAAAGACATGCGAACGTGCCAGAACTTTAAAGGCCGCAGGCAAGAATAGGCAATACAGTGAGAGTATCGTAAGGAAAATGCGAGGAGCACTGTGGCTGAAAAAAAAGAGAGGCGAGAGAAAAGGAAATAGAAAACCTGAAGTATATTTTGGCACAGAAGTATTTCTTAGGTGTACGGATGGAAACCCCCGACGAATGCTCGAATTATCAAGAAGGCTTCTGGAAAATAAGAAGAACGATGGCCAGCAAATATCGAATAGGATTCAAAGTAATACTATTTTTGATTATTCTCAGATTGTGCTCGAAAGATGCCGAACCGAAGAGGGCATAGGATATGATTTATATTTTTTTATGAAAAAACTGCTAGAAGCCCTCGACTCAAGATTTGAAAACAAGATATCTTCTGACACATTTTACTCATTTGAAGTAAAAGAAGAATGCGATGACGAGACAAAACGTTTAATAAAGAAGGCCGTTGACCTAGGATTGATTTATCCAAATAAACACGAGGCAATTGCGGAAAACTTTATTTGCGAAGGAAAATTTCATCCAGCATATATTCTTGCACCTGCTTACTACCTACTACCCAGAAAAGGCTCCTCTACAAGCTTATCCAGTCTTATGCGTGAAGCAAAGACAGAAACAGAAGATCAAAGCAAGCAGAAGAATCAACCCTCTCTGTTTGGGGTTTAACATGATGAGCAAGAGTATGGGCATAATAAGCTTTGTCGAAGACATCAAAGAAGACCAGGTTTTCTCTAACGAATACGACATTGCTATCTTTGTCTGTGGATCTGAGCCTCGTTGCACAAATCTTGCCAAATGCTTCAGTGAAAAAGACGCACACATTAGTCAGGCCTTAGTTCTGCACATCTCGGATGCTACTGATGATTTTGCCAAAAAGAACCGCAAGCGCTTTTCAGATTTAGGGTATGACGAATCCGAGTCAATCAAAATCGAGGATATAAAAAGGCTATACCAAATTCTCAATGACCGACTAAAGCCTCTGCTGGAGAGCGCCGGGAGTACAAGAACAATAAGAGTCTTTATCGATTACTCCTCAATGCCACGCGACTGGTACGCAGCATTATTAAATTGGACTTGCGCATCATCTCCAGAAAACCTAGTTATGGTTTTTGGCTATTCAGCAGGACGATACGAAAGAGAGTGGGAGCCCAAAAGATGCACTCAAGTTCGCAGTATTGGAGATGCTGGCAGCGTTTCGAATGTTTCTGACGATGACGAAACAGTGATTATAGGCTTAGGCCTAGACCCTGATGCTCCCTACACTGTTCAGAGCAGCTTGGATCTTAAAGAAGCAATTGCCTTCATCACAGGGCCAAGCGTTACCAAAGATGTCGAGAAAAGGGTGCGAGACACAAATCAGCAATTTATTAATGAATACTGTTCAAACTACCCTCTTATGGTATTTCCAATAATGGCAGTAGCTGAAATTTATCAGTGCTTGAGTGAAATTACCGCGGTAAAGCATTTAGTCTCTACAGTGGTTTTGGTTCCCCTTGGCCCGAAGCCACACGTGCTGGCTTCTATTCTCGTGATGCACAGATACAAGAACGTCGTTTGTATCAAAGTTGACCATAAGCATGATAGAAGATATGCCGTTGAAGCGAGCGGAGATATTGTTTTCACAAAAGTAATTATCGGAAAATAGAAACGGTCATCCGTCAACCAGGATATGGATGAGGCGCATCTAACCGACACCCATTATCTACCAAGATCCCGGCGATGACCACACTGCCATCACTCTTCGCGCCTCATCACATCCCTATAATTCGTCCCTCGTCATCTTGCGCTACAATTTCCCAAGCGCTTCTCTTTGACTCGATTGGACGCCCTTGCACTACTACGACAAAATCATTCTAGGTGCAGGACTGTATGGTCTTTACGCAGCAGAACATTGCGGCCGTCAAGGGCAATCCGTTCTCGTTCTCGAGTACGATAACGAGCCCTTCTCACGCGCGACCTACGTCAATCAGGCCCGCGTCCATCAGGGCTATCATTATCCCCGTTCGCTTCACACCGCCTTGAAATCAGCCCGGTATTTCCAGCGATTCAACGAAGATTACGGATTCTGCATTAACCGATCCTTCCGGCAAATCTATGGCATCTCCTCGGAGATGTCCTGGACAAATGCCAAACAGTTCAAGGATTTTTGCGAAGCTGCCGAGATTCTCTGCGAAGAAACGCAGCCTGCACGATTTTTCCGCAACGGCCTCGTCGATGCGGCATACATCACGGAAGAATACACATACGATGCCCGCATGCTGCGCGATTACCTAATTGCGCAAATTATTGCACACCCAAATATCGAAATTAAGTACGGGAGCAGGATCTCCAGAATCGAGCGAACCGGCGACGAATACCAGCTCACCCTAGAAGACGGGAGCCAATGCGCCAGTGGATTCCTGCTCAACACCACATACGCCTCAGTCAATCAGATTCTCTCGCTCTGCGACATTGATCTGTTCGACATTAAATACGAGCTATGCGAAATCGCCCTCTGCACGACTACCAACAGCCTGCGAGACGTCGGCATCACAGTAATGGACGGGCCTTTTTTCTCGCTCATGCCCTTTGGGAAAACCGGTCTCCACTCCCTCACGTCCGTATCATTTACTCCGCATCAGACGTGCCACAAGGCGCTGCCTCACTTCGATTGTCAGTCAAACGCCTGCGTCAGGTGCGACGCCATGCATCTAGATAACTGCAACATATGCCCAGCAAAACCCACATCCGCATTTGAATATATGTCCCAGTTAGCAAAAAAGTACTTGCTCGATGAATACGGCTTTGCGCATAAAGACTCCCTTTACTCCGTCAAGCCCATCCTTCAAGCGTCGGAAATCGACGACTCGCGACCAACCGTCATAAGACAGCACTCGACGCACCCTACGTTCGTCTCCGTGCTGTCTGGAAAAATCAATACAATCTACGATTTGGACGAGGTGTTGGATTGTGACTAGTCAAGCCCATTGCTTTGCATCAGCCGTAGTGTACGTGCATAACAATGCCAGCGCAGTTGCGCAGTTTATCACGACGCTCGACCGATACCTGCAGGACACTTTTACCGCGCATGAAATCATCTGTGTCAACGACGCATCATCGGACGATTCGGCCCAGATAATCAGGGAAGTGTCCCGCAGTATAAACAACAGCTCCATTACGACCATTCACTTTAACCACCGTCTTGGACCGGAACTAGCGATGCAAGCGGGAATTGAGCTATCTATTGGCGATTTTGTGTATGAATTTGACTTTGCCACCATGAATTTCAGCCAGTCAACCATAGCTGCTGCCTATGAAAAAGCCGCTGAGGGCAATGACATCGTCGGTGTTTCACCAGATACCAAATCGAAGCTTAGTTCGCGACTGTTCTATAGGGCAATGGGGCCTGTCGGCAATTCCGAAGATCTAATGCATACCGAGGCATTTCGCCTCCTCAGTCGTCGTGCAATCAACCGCGTGAAAGACATGTGCCAGGTAACACCCTATCGAAAAGCCGTCTACGCATCATCCGGTTTAAGCTACGCAACCATATTCTTTTCTCCATCGAGTACCGAAAAGCTCCGAGACAAGGGCTATCGCACGGACACCGCAATAAACGCTCTCCTGCTTTTCACGCGCATTGGGTATCGTATTTCCATCGGCTTGGCTTTCTTTATGATGGCAGTGGCGCTCTTCATGATTATTTATTCATTTGTGTGCTATTTTGCCGGCATCACGATTAGCGGATGGATGACCACTATCCTCTTTCTTTCCTTTGCCTTTTTGGGATTATTCGGAATCCTCGCAATCGTCATCAAGTACCTTCAGCTCATTGTCAACCTGGTCTTCAAAAAGAAAAGCTTTTCATATGAGAGCATCGAAAGATACTAGGAACACCCATGCAAACCAGCAGAGCTCATCCGAAGATAGAAATCGTATTTCCCGTACACAATGAAGAGAATCGCCTAGAAGCAGGGATTACGCAAACAGCTGATTACCTAGAGAGCATAGGCTTGCGTGATTATATCCTGACGATTGCCGATAACAGCTCAACTGATTCCACATCAGAAATCGCACAAAAGCTCGTTCGTCTTTATGCCCCCGTCACATATCTGCACATACCGCAAAAAGGCGTTGGAGTCGCCGTCCGCACAGCCTTCGAGATGAGCTCTGCTGACATTGTTGGTTATATGGATATAGATCTCGCCACCAACTTACGCCACTTGCAAGAAGCTATCGATGCATTCGAAAACGATGAATCGCTGCAAATCGTCAATGGATCACGATGGGCAAACGGATATTTGTCTTCGGGCCGCTCCCTTAACCGCGTTTTGAGTTCCATTGGTCTCACGACGCTTCTCAAACGAAGGTTAGGAATGGAAGCAAGCGATGCCATTTGCGGCTTCAAGTTCTTTCGTCGTCCCGTAGCGCTTGCACTTGTCGAAGAATCCGATCGATCTGACAATGGCTGGTTCTTCATTGTCGAGATGCTCATACGAGCAGAGCGCAACGGCTATCGCATAATGGAACTACCAGTCGAATGGATAGACGACGGTAATTCCTCCGTTAAAACCATCCCAACGACAAAATACTACTTGCATAGGTCAAAGGAACTCCAGAAGTCCCTCAACAACAGACAGGAATGAACATGGGACACGACTTGCTCGTAGGCTCCACTGGTTTTGTGGGTACGAACCTAGCTGTAGAACACCCCTTCGCCCTTGAAGTTCACTCTACAAATGTCGGAAGGGCTTTTGACGACACTTTTGACCTTGTGGTATATGCCGGCATTCCCGGTACCAAGTTTCTAGCTAACTTCAACCCAAAGGCTGACCTCAAGAGCATCGAACAAGCAAAGGATAATATCGAGCATATCCAGGCAAAGAGACTCGTGCTGATCTCGACAACGGACGTTTACGGAAGAAGCAAGGGGCTCTGCGAGACCAACTTGCCCCCTTCTGAGGGACTCGACGCATATGGTCTGCACCGCCTGCAGCTCGAGCAGTGGGTGCAATCACGCTATCCTGATGCTCTCATCATTCGTCTTCCCGCCATCTACGGGAAAGGGCTGAAAAAGAACTTCGTCTACGATTTGATTCATCGAAGCCCCGCATATCTCTCCCCGTCGAAATACGATGAGCTGAAGGACCTTAATCCGCTCATCAAAGAGAATTACCGATTAGATTCATCGGGCCTTTGGAAGAACGAACGACTCGAGCATGCTGCAGAATTGGACAATTGGTTTGAATCGCAAGCTTTCAATGCCCTGAACTTCACCGACAGTAGGTCTGTCTTCCAGTTCTATGATTTGCGCAGACTTTGGAAACACATCGATTGGGCGTTATCGCAAAACTATCGTATCCTCAATATCGCGCCTCCTCCCATCTCTGCTCAGTCCGTATATGAGTGCATCTACGGGAAGAAATGGAAAAACGAACTGGATAAGCCGATTTTCGACTACGACATGAGGAGCTGCCTTCTCACTGGAGATAATTCTGATATAGGCTACTTGGAAAGTCCAAAAAAAGAGCTTAAGCAGTTAAAGGAGTTCGTACTCAAAAAGCGTGATGCAAGGTTTTCGTAACTAACATACCAGTGTTACCTCTATATAATGCGATACAGCCAAAGTTTGTAATAGCTTTCATCAGTACAGTACTCACCAATCAGTTCTAGCCCATGTTCAGCAACGTCCTCAATAGGGACACCGCTGATTACATAGCTTGCCCCCATTTCTTTCATAGCGTTCACATTCATGGAGAAGTCTTTCAGCGAGATACCCGAGTCTTTCGGAAACACATAGCACCTACCCAGTTCATGCGAAAAAGCATAACAGCGACTTCCCCAGTCCCAGAAATACGAATACAGAGATTCGGACTTGTCCAACTCGTCCTCGATTATTCGCGAAAATGCATATTTATACGCAAGGGGGTAGCTAACGGAATATCCATCAACTGTCGATAGGCCATTGTACAAAGCAACGCTGGGATGCAGCCCAACCGAAATAGTTCGAGCATCGCCCTCGAAATCCACCTTCTCTATATCAGCCTTAATCTCATCAAACAAATCCTCGGCGTAAAACCCAGCCCATGTTATCTGCGAACTTTCCTTTCCCGTGATCATCGATTTGGCATTCAAAACAGTAACGTTTTCTCGCATCGAGATGTTCAAAGTCAGAGCTATAGCAATGAAAACAACCAGCCATGACAAGATAACTGTTCGTCGCCCTGTTCCGATCCTAATTACTAGCTCGAAAGCAAGACCAGTTGTTATGTACCATATACACGGAAGAAGCCAGTTAAAGCGATCAAATTGAAACGTGCGTAGAGACTCTGGAAGAAGCGAGCGAAAAGCAACACCAATCTCGCTAAGGTAAACGAGCCAAAACAGGGAAATGGCAAACGCGACGGCAACCCCCATTACAACCTGGGAAAAAAGCTCACGTATACCAGTATTTTGGTTCATATTCGCTACCAAATATATGCCGATGCAGGCAATCACAGCGATATCGAAAATGGCCAAATAATAATGATTGGACACGCAATGGTAATAGCCTTGAAAGAAATGGTCGCCCAACTCATCAAGACTTAAGGGCTGTGGAACAAACACAAACTCTAATCTATGGCCAGCAACTGTCGGATTGAGATTCGAAAAGAGCAAATCAAAGTTGCACACAATATAAGTCACGACCAGGACAACAAGAAGCAAGCCAACCCGATAGCACTTCGTCCAATCTCTACGCATCGCATAAAAAACCGTAATAATCAACAAACAGAAGCAAACGGCGAAACCGACCCACACAAGGGATGAGAATATCGCATACAACAGACAGAGCAATATTGGGGCAAACAGCTTTTCTCTACGGAGACAAAGCAGCAAAGCGCAAAGCACCAGTGGAACGCCCATAGAAGAGAGCCCGTACACCGAATAAAATGGAAGCATCGCAAACGCTAGACCAATAAGTGCAGATAGAGAATCCCTCACCTTCAGAAGACGAAGGCAAGCGTACAGCGATACGTATGCCATGATCATGACACATGCAAGATTAGTAGCAAATGCCGTAACAGCCGGGAACAACAGATAGAAAAGCATCATGCCCGGAATGCTCACGGGCGCTGAGAGTGATTCCTGCCCTCCCATAAATTCAGGATAATACGCCGCGCCCAAATGGTCGACTGCCATCTTATAGCACAGGACCTGGTCATCAAGCTGATCATGAGGCACCACGGGAATCTGATCGCCGTTGACAATATACAGAGCACCTAATATCAACAATGAAATAAGACCACAGGCAAAAAAGAGATACGAGCGTAGAAGTTGCCTTATTCTCATTCGCATAGAAGCTTTCCCATGCAAGCTAATGCTTCATCACACTGTTCACATGCATCAAATATCACAAAGCGCATCCCGGTCTAAAACAACTGGCCGAATTACCCCACTCCATATTCATTTATCATATCAAATACAGAATCAATGTTCATTTTGAGCCCTAACCAAGCCACAACAGGAAATCGGCCTAAATTTATTCCACAGTCATCAAATTCAGGCAAATTCATTCATGGAAAAGTCCGTAGCCCGAACACGATCCTAAAGCCAAGCAAATTAATTTTCATCTCTCCTATAATCTCCCTCATGGTCTTTTCGTCCTCCATATTTCTCTTCGCATTCCTACCGTTTTTCCTTGCGGTCTACTTCATCATGCCAAAAAGGACAGCCAAGAACATCGTCCTTCTACTGTTCTCGCTGCTGTTCTACGCCTGGGGCGAGCCCATTTACGTTTGGCTCATGGTCTTCTCTATCGCCTTCAACTGGATGTTTGGTTACGCGATTTCAAGAAGGGGGGGGGCAGGTTCAAAGAAGTTCCTGCTTGCCCTTGATCTGATTCTCAACATTGCCATCATCGGCTTCTATAAGTACGAGGGGTTCCTCGCTCATAACATCAACAGCGTCATTGGTGAGGAGTTCATTGCTGAGCTCGACCTCGCACTGCCCATTGGCATCTCGTTCTTTACCCTGCAGGCAATCACTTACGTCGTCGACGTCTACCGCGGTAAGGTTAAAGCACAGAAAAACCCGCTCTATCTCGGCATGTACATCGCGATGTTTCCGCAACTCGTCGCCGGTCCCATCGTGCGCTATGCCGATATCGAGCGCGAGATTGATAACCGCCACGTTACACTCGCAGGCTTCGCCCAAGGACTTCGGCTGTTCTGTATTGGACTCGGCAAGAAGGTACTTCTCGCCAATACGGCGGGCATTCTTGCCGACTCGCTTTTACCGCGCAGCGCCTCAGAGATTGGCTTCATCGGATGCTTCTCAGGTGTGACCGCCTATACCTTCCAGATTTACTTTGACTTCTCCGGTTATTCGGACATGGCCATCGGTCTCGGCAAGATGATGGGGTTCGATTATCCGCGTAACTTCAACTATCCCTACACCTCCAAGAGCGCGACCGAGTTCTGGCGAAGGTGGCATATATCTCTTGGTAGTTTCTTTCGTGATTATGTCTACATACCACTGGGCGGAAATCGCGTTTCGACCCCACGCTTCATATTCAACATGATGATCGTTTGGGGCCTCACGGGCATCTGGCATGGCGCTGCCTGGAATTTCATCCTATGGGGTCTGTACTGGGGTGTTCTCATCTTGCTCGAGAAGCTCTTCATGATGCGCATCCTTGATAGACTGCCCAATATCATTTCGCACATATGGTGCATCGTGCTCTTCTTCTTCGGCTGGCTGCTCTTCTCCGTAACAGGCCTATCAAACGTTATTGAGTGGGCAAAGGCAGTGTTCGGCGCCTACGGGCTGTTGGGAACATCCACGCTATGGGAATTACAATCATGGAGTTACGTATCGCTTATACCCGTCATGATAATCGGTTCACTTCCATGGGCTCCATGGCTGCGCAAGAAGATCGAAGCTTGGGCAGAGGGCGATTTGCATCGACGAGTAATCGCAGCGCCTCAGAAGGGCAACGAGGCCGTACCGCCATGCCAGGTAGAACCGAAGTCTTATGCAAGCCTTTCCAGGAAGCACATTACAACTGTCGTTAACATCATTATCGATATCGCCCTCATCGCCATTTTAGTGCTTTCATCCATATCGGTCATCTCGAGCGGCTATAATCCATTCATCTACTTTCAGTTCTAGGAGCCAAAAATCAAGAACGTTCTTTTTATTGCCGCCACGTTGCTCATTTTGGTTTTGCCAAGCTTAAACGCTGTCCAACAGCAAACACAAAGCAACATGGATGCAGAGCAAATAAGTGAAAACAGCCTCATCAGTTATCTGATTGGCAAAACTGACATGAAGATAGCGGATGTCCCCATTGATGCGGATTCCATCATAACGGGGGAAACGCAACATGCGCTTGATTCAAATATAAAATGCCTTGTTCCATATCGTGGGGAAATCACGCTCGCGTATACATCATTTGAACGCGCTGCGATTAGCCTATCTGCATGGCTTTTTGGAATCGATTGCTATCCGACGTTCTATGGATCCAGTATCATTTATGACAGCTCACACCATGCATTATTTGACGTCCCCTATAGCGATGAAGACGAAGCGGTTGCCAACGGCCTGGCTTCATTCGGAGAATCACTCTCGCTATATGCACAAAAAAATATAGACGTTCAGTTTCATGTTGTAGTAGCTGACAATGCGCTATTTTCAGATGCCAACCCCGCAAAACAATACGTAAGCAATAGCATGTCGACTGAAGACTGTATTTCAGTCTTAGACAACTCTCTGCGCAACTGTCCAAATGTCAAAATCACCGCCGTGCTATATACCGACACAAAGTCTTACCTGCAGAACTATTATCATTCCGATCACCACTGGAATGGATATGGGTCTATAGAAACTTATAACGCAATTAATGATACCCATACAAATACCGAGCCACCCCCACCCGTCGGAGGATTCGATGAAGCGGTTTTCAATGGATCAGCCTCCAGAAAAGGCCTAATGCTACTAAACTCCCCTGTCAAAGAACCCAAAATTAATACATCAAATCTTAAGGTTCAAAACGGTGCAAGAGGAGAGCTTCTGAATGAAAATGGGCCGTCCGCCATTAAACATGCTGGATTGCGGGGCGATTTCAACTTTTATTCATTGTGGTACGGTGGTGACAGCGCAACTATAATCCATAATTATGGCTGGACAGAAAAGAATCCGAGCAACTCGCTAATCGTTGCAGATTCCTATGGAGACTCTATTCGATGGCTAATAAGTAAGCGACACGAGAGCACGTATACATCAATGGATTTATACAATATGAATAGCGAAGACACATTGCTTTCTGACGAGATGCACTTGGCGAAGGATGCAGATACGATATATTTTGTTGCCTCTCCATCAAACTACGCCTCTTTCGAAAAGCGACATCCAAATTATTTTGATGGAGACACGCTCTGATCGCGCCCTCTGCATCACCTGCACGGCTCGGCCTTTCCGCCTTGTTTAATCTGGCGTACTACCTTCGCATCGTCAACTGCATACTGGCACACGATTCTTCCGTAATGTATTATTTGCTAGTCAATCAATCTATGCCATCAGCCAATAATTTGGAGCACACAATATGTTCTGTACAAAATGCGGCGCCAAAAACCCAGACGAGTATTCCTTCTGCATGAAATGTGGCACTCCGCTTAAATCATCTAATCTCAAGACCAAAAATGCCGGAACTCAGCCCTCTCTTACACAAAGGCCCAATACAGTAAGCCCCATACGTCAAAATGGACCGACCGCAACGGCGGTACCCTTTCCGAGCACGCCCGCTCCCGCAACAGCCACGGCATCTTCTGCCGGCATCAATTCAGCTGACGCACCCCGGGCAAGCAAGAAGAGGGGCAAGAGAATCGCTATTATTATCGTTGCCATAGCATTAGTAGCGATTGCTGCCGTATGCTCCTACCTCTTTATCTTCTCTGCAAAGCCTTGCTATAGAGTGAAGAGTAGCACTTTCTACGGCAATGCAGGAAAATTCGAGTCAACCAACAACTCGTACTATCAGGATGGAGCCCTCGAACAAGTTCTGCACTCAGTTGATGGAAAAACTAGCACCGTCAATTACACAAAGCTCTCAGATGGCTTTTCCATCGCCGAGGGAAACACCGGCACGTTCACTACAAATGCGGATGGGTACCTTTCAACCACAACAATAAAAAATGTATCTAGCAATACCGAATACACTACAACCTATGAATATTATGAGCCCGGAATTATCAAAAAAGTAAGCATCAGCTATAGTGACGGCAGTATGCAAGCTACGGAATATGATAAAGATGGCTGGAGAACCGCCTTCAAGAAAACTAATTCCAAGGGTGAGAAACTAGCAGACTATTATTACACTCATGAATCATCAGAAAACGGAAAAGTGATAAAGGTTAACTCTTATAATGATGCGTCCCATACTCAAGGACAATACGTTGCCTACACGCTTGATCTAGATGACACTGGGAACATTGCCACGGCGTACGTAAGAGAGAATAAGTCCGATATCCTGCAAACCTTTACATACGAAAAAATTGAAGCACCTGACAAAATGGCTATTGCTCTGGCTCGTCTAAAAGCATATTAAGCCCTAAAAATCCTGCGACTCTTTACTGCATGCGCTACCAAGCACATGCTCCACAGCAATGTTGGCATCCACATCATCTCGGCCCGCATGCAGGAATGAAGCCTATATGGGGATTGCATCTCCGAGCATATGCCCGGAGATGCAAACAAACCTATTTTCAGCACTTCGGTTGCAAGAGGCGCTCTGCAATTCTAAATGCGCCATTACCATCGACTTGCCGCGTCATTGCCATGAACAAGCTGTTTCGCAGCTCGTGACTGGATGCCAGCAATGTTAGCTTTTCTGCAAGACTTTTTGAAAAACTGCTTTCGAGACCTATGCTTAGACCCAAGCCCAGAGAGACAAATCCCGCGACATTTTGCACTTGATTCTGGACAATCGGAATGGCAATGGTCGGCACGCCAACGCAAGCCAGTTCATATAAAGTTGATCCGCCTGCTGAAATGACAATATCCGCCTCTGACATCAAGTGAGAAAGATCGGAGACGTTTCTGTAGAGCACAACTCTCTCATCGCTGCAATAATCGTCATCTAGGACGAATGCAGCCATAGCGCCAATCACAACGCCAATTTCAATTGATTCTCCAACCATCGCTTCAGAAGCTGTCTTCGTCAACCTTTCCAAAAGCCCATCCGGGTTCGTCGACCCCGTTGTAATAAGGATTCGTTTGACTTGTTTTCTAACGCCAGATTGTCTCATCTTGCGAAACGATTGTTTGATTGGCGCATACCGAGGCCCCAGCAGCAATGCCGGCGATTCATCCCTATCATTGTCTGTATCAGAATACGCTTTCTCATACCCCTTATCGGCTGCCATGAAATCGTAGTTAATTACAAAGTCGCAGTCCCTGGCTTTCGGGATTTCGTAGGATCCATGCTCGAAACTATATAGATCGTCAATTACGCCGATTTGCAAATCCGCATGATTCACGACACTCAAGCCCTGAAAAAACGCATCACTGGCACCGTATGTATCCACAAGCAGGGATGAGGCCCCTATTTCATTACAAAAGGTCAGCAGCATAATCGCATCGTCAGAACACATTCTCATTGGATCCGAATCGAGAATGACCCCTCTCATCCCCAAACGCTCGATAAAAGCTAGTGATTCAGCGCACGAGACAACAAAAAGCGCTTGTCCGCCTCGTCTCTCGACTTCAGCCGCGATGGACATACATCGCATCGCATGCCCAGACCCAATCGCCTCGGTTGCATCTAAACGAAAGACAGCCAGCTTTTCATGCATTATTCGATCAAATCCCATGATAGAGGAGTTCCGGGTTCAATCGATTGCGTTGCATGCCGTCCCAACACGCTGTCCAGATGATGAGGGGGAAGGCCAAATGCGGGACGTATCGACCTAACATTGTTTTCTGAAAAAATCTCACCGGCCATGACAGGCTTTACCACAAAAAGCGAACGAGCGTGCTCGCGGCTCTTAATCTGCTTATCTGTGAGCTGATAAGAAACTGCCCCGAGTGCCTCCTCAACATTGCGGATGGCCTTGACCATATTGGCAAACTCACCCGGCTCCATGGAAAACGCAGCGTCAGGCCCTCCATCATCCCTCGCTAGCGTCAGATGTTTTTCAACAATGGAAGCACCTAGTGACACAGCAGCAACGGCAACCTCATACCCCATCGAGTGGTCAGACAGCCCGGAAACGACATTAAATGTATCGGCGAGATTGGGGATGGTACGCAAATTCATGCCATCGTAGGGAGCCGGATAGGAAGAAACGCATTTCAGGAGAGCGACCTGATCATTTCCTGTTTTTAGGCAGGCGTCCACGGCTCTTGAGATGTCCTCGATTCGAGCGATTCCCGTCGACATGATCAACGGCTTTCCTGTTTGCGCGACCTTTTCAATAAGCGGAATATCGGTTATCTCGAAAGAAGCAATCTTGTATAACGGAACATCAATATTCTCAAGAAAATCAACAGAGGTGAAATCAAACGGCGAAGAAAAGAATATGAGACCCCGTTCCTCGGCATGCCGTTTAAGCTCCGCTTGCCACTCCCACGGGGTATATGCATCCTGATACAGTTTATAGAGCGTAGTGCCATCCCAAATTGTACCTTGGGTGATCTGAAAATACTCATTATCACAATCAAGCGTAATGGTATCCGGAGTATATGTTTGCACCTTAATTGCATCTGCTCCGCATTCCACCGCTGCGTCAATAATCTCCATTGCGCGATGTTTGTCCATCAAATGGTTGGCAGACATCTCGGCAATTATGAAACAGGGCTGGTCAGCTCCAACCAAGCGATCTTCGATTGAAAGAACTCTATGTTTCATGTCACTCTGCTTCCACCAATTCAATCAAGCCAGAAGCTTTTCCAAACGCAAAGCATACTCGCCTTCCCCCAATTGCAGGAGCGGGAGAAATGTCCGATATGGGAACTACCCCCCTTGACATAAGAGACTCTAGTGACGCCTCCATGTTGTTTGTCTCATAGCAGATGTGATATGGAGAAGAAACTCCTCTTGATTCAAGAAGACGCGAGGCGACAGGCGAGCTGTCATTCAAAGGCTCAACTAACTCAATGCGAGTCTTGTCATCTGAAATCATGAAAAGAATCTTTACGTTGCGATGGACATCGTCCACGATCTCACCTTCAGGAACATATCCCAAAAAGGAAAAGATCTCTCGAGCTTCCTCAATATCCGTCACGGAATACGCTATATGGTGAATCTTCACTTACAACTCCACCTTTTCATACAAAGGAAGGGATAGACTCTCCCAATCAGCTTTTCCTATTTCCATGCAAACTTGATCATGGGCAATATTGTTTTTGATGATGGCTTCTTTATTGACTGCAGTGATTTTGTTGCCACAAATCTGGTGAAGCTTGATTACGCCTTCATTGTCGGCCAGGACCTTGTTTAGGACTGTTTTCAAGCCCAAATTATTGAAGCAGTAATCATACAGGCTAAGTTCGATACTTATCGCCAAATTCATTGAGCGCAATTTTGCCGCTCCGATATAGTAGCCCCACTCTGCACTGAGGCTGGATTTATCAATGTCGAAAAGACTCAACACTCCAGCAGGTTGTCCATCTACGCAAATCATCCAATATTGAGACAAATCATCAAGTTGAATACGTTCTAGCCATTTCTTTTGATCCTGAAGCGTGAGAGCCGGATCCGTGTTCATCCACTTGGTTATACCGGGATCCATCCGCCAACCCATTATCAGCTCTAGATCTTCATCTTTTATGGCACGAGCAGAGTACATTCATTACCCCTCTAAAATATCTATAAAATCTTGCACGCAGTCTATTTCGGCCATTTTGGTAAAGGGAATCTCGACACCAAACTCATCCATAATCTTTGAGATCATCAATACCTGTGCCAGAGAGTCCCAACTGTCACAGTCTTTTGCACGAGTCTGCGGGGTTATTTCATCAGGCTGCACTTTCACGGCCTCGGCAATAATAATCCTCAATTTTTCATTCATCGCAAAGTCCTTTCGCATACAAGTATCGATGCGGTCGCTCATTTAAGTACATTCTGAATCTGGATTCCCCCTCTTCACACTCAACAGGCGAATAGCCCAGGCTTTCATAGAGATGCTCTACGGGTTTGTTCTTTGGCGTTGGCGAATAAAGCCCGTCAACCATGTCAAAACCGCGAGATTGCAACAAGGACTCGATATAATCGATTAGCGCAACCTCAATCTCTCTTCCCATGATGCGGCAGCTCATTAGAAACGTATCAATAACTGGTGTGGAGTTAAGATCAATTATCAGAACTGCTGTAAGACCATTATCGCCAAAGCGATCAGAGACGTTAAATGCATACACTTCAAACTTAGGGTTATGGGCCATAGCCTCGATTTCCGCTTGACTATACCGCTTTGTTGTCAAATTAAACTGATTTGTCTTTCCGACCAATTGGGCGATTCGCTCAATATGTTCATCAATATCAACAGGCTCAATATAAATATCAAGCCCATTTAAGTAATCTGCAAAATTGTCAGACTGAAGTTCGAGCTGCGCGCGCTCTGCGTTAGCTAAATACTGCTTTGTCTTTACCCTATCTTCCTCGGTCAAGACAAGCTGTTTGAAACTTTTCTCGTACACATCCCGCAAAATCGAGGGTAGCTCAGTGACATCAGAAGGAAAGTCTATAACTTCCACAGAAGGATGCATTTCGCTAACCAAAGCTCTTTCCGTTGGACTGTCATCGAGAAATACGAACGAGTCAATTCCAAGGTTCAATTCCTTGGCAATTTCCGCGAGATTTTGGTCTTTGCGATTCCAGTTCGCTTTAAAGCAAGCAATGTCGCTTTCTTTCAATACCATCGATGGATTTGTTTTGAATACCTCGATGGCGTCATCAAAATTATTTTTTGATATGACGCAAAGCACGACTCCGGCGTTTACCATCTTTTTAATTACTCGTTGGACATCTTTGTATGCCAGACCAAGATGCTCGTCAGATAGCTCCACGCCGAGTGGACCAGTCTCCCCGACAACGCCTCCCCAAATCGTATTATCCAGATCAATAGCAAGCACTTTCTTTGCCGGAGTACTGATCGAGGTCAAAATGCCATCCATTTCAGCAACTATTGCCGATTGGAGCTTTGCCGTATAGGGAATGCGGGCTAAATACCAGAGCTGCTTCGAAAAACTCTCTCGATAACCGATACTCTTCACAATCTCGGAATAGGGAAAAATGTAAGCTGTGCTTTTGCTATCCACGACATTCTTCAGTTTCTCATTCCAATGTGATTCAACGAGGCTTGCGCTCACACTTTTTCTGTCGCTAAAAAACGGCGCGGTTTCGCATACGCCATCTGATATATAGAATCGTCCTCTTTCTTGAATCTGAGCTTCAAACGTCGAAAACCAAGCGTCCATCTCAGAGTCGCATTCTTCGATAGAAGAGCAAAATTGAAGCAGGTGAGATAAATCAATCAGCACGAAAGTGTCTGTTGGCGAAAACTCGTCGAATCCCGACGACGGATTCAACAAAGCTCCAAGCACGTCGCCGTAACCCGTGGGCTCCCACACATGCACATTGCGGCTTTCCAGCTCCTTGCAGATGGGGGTTATATTTACGTTGGAAAGTAAAGCTACACGAGCATCCACATTGTCCTCCTGCTAGTTTGCGTTCATTGCATTATACATGCCAAAATAACGCTCAATCATTATCTGATGCTCGCGCTGCTACATATCGTGTGAAATCATCCACCTATACTTCATTTCAGCGAGTTCCCAGTCATCGGGATTATCTATATCCTGTGCCTCCATTTCAGAGACCAAGAGCATCCGCGAATTCTGGCCAACTAGCATGCGAGACTTCAAAAAGCTGCCTGTGGTGAAAAAGTAAAACTGACCAGCGTCATGGTATATGCTGGGCAGGTCTTGGCTTCGCATTAGGGCGTATTGGGGATGCCACCAAACGCCATACCCGCTCTCATCCAGCAAGCCCCGTTGTGGAGGAAATGAAAAGGCCGTGGAGACAAACACCGTTTCACATGCATCATCATCAACAAGCATCGAATAAGCATCGCGAAGTTTTTGAGGAGTAACAAACGGCGCTGTTGGATAAATGCAACAAGCATATTCAAAACCTTTATCAAGAGCATTGTATTCCTCGATGACTTCAACAAGGACGTCTGCAGTTGTTGCGAAATCATTGCTTGCACGCTCAGACCGCATAAACGGAACGGATGCTCCATATCGATGCGCAACATCCGCAATCTCCATGTCATCTGTCGAGACCATAACCTCGTCGAATAGTTCGCTCTCCAATGCCGCTTGTATTGAATAGGCGATGATCGGTATGCCGCAAAAAGGCTTGATATTCTTTCGCGGAATTCGCTTGGAACCTCCGCGTGCGGTAATAATGGCAACTGAGCTCATATCATCAATTCGCCTTACAGTAGTCGATAACCTTCTTTACAGCCTGAATCACGGCCTCGATATCGGAGTCGCTCATACAGCAGTGCAAGGGCAGCGTAATGGCTCCCTCGTAATACAATTCAGCATTTTTGCAATTGGATGTTGTCATATAGCCTTTATGTACATAATACGGAAGCGTGTATACTGGTGCATAATGCACATTCACACCAATCCCCTCGGCACGTAAAGCATCAAAAATGAACTTTCTATTACATCCAAGAGCATCAACATCGAAGAGCAGACAATACAGATGCCTTGTCGACTCCTCAGGTGACTCATCGTTTTGAAACGAGACTTCGGATATCTCCGAAAATGCATCGTTGTATTTTTGAACAATCTCTTTTCGTCGGCTAGAAAACTCATCGAGCCTTTTGAGCTGACTTATGCCAAGCGCCGCCTGGATATCGCAGATGCGGTAGTTGTAGCCAAGCTCCAGCTGCTCATAATGCCAACCTCCCACATCCGGCTCCTCCATCTGTGTGGCATCTCTCGTTATCCCATGCTTCGCAAAAAGAACGATACGACGAGCCAGCTCGGGGTCATTTGTCGCGACTGCCCCACCTTCGCCTGTCGTAATGGTCTTCACAGGATGGAAACTGAATGTGGTAATGTCAGCTATCGAGCCAACAGGGGCCCCATCCACGCGCGATCCAAGAGAATGAGCAGCATCTTCAATAAACAGTAAAGAATGTTCATCGCATAATTTCCGGATGGCCTTGGTATCAACCGGAACGCCTCCGAAATCAACAGCAATAACCGCTTTTGTCTTTTCATTAATGTGCTTCTCGATAGATGCCGGATCGATATTCCAAGTGTTCAAATCGATGTCAGCGAAGACGGGAGTACCACCGCAATAGAGAACGCAGTTTGCAGATGCTGCAAACGTAATGGGAGATACGATGACCTCGTCGCCCTCCGAAATACCAGCCGCCAAACACGCAACGTGAAGGGCTGCAGTCCCATTAGAAACCGCCGTTACGTATTTCGCTCCAGTGACCGCCCGCAACGCATCTTCGAAAGCCTGCGTAGTAGGACCACAGGTAAGAAAGTCGCTTTTTAGCACATCGACAACAGCATCAATATCGCTATCGTTGATATCCTGATGGCCATACCCAATCAGCTCAGCTGAAACAGGAATTCCCCCAAATATTGCGAGCTTTTCCATATAATCAGCCCTAATACTTGATCTGCATCTTAGAGGTGAGTTCTCTAAGATCATCAATCGTCAGCCAATCAGTATTAATACCTGAATCGTAGATAAACCCAGGATCGACTTTCTTTCCACCGCGCAGGTCCACTTTCGACAAATCGCACCATTCCATATGAGGATAGATAACGAAATTCTTCTCATATTCGTACGTGGTCATGCTGTCCGCTGCAGGAACCATACATTCATGCAACTTCTCGCCCTCGCGAATGCCAACCTCCACTTGCTTTGCCTCAGGTGCCATCGCAGTCGCCAAATCAACAACCTTGAAAGATGGTATTTTGGAAATGAATGTCTCGCCTCCCTGCGCCTCTTCAAGAGCCTTTACGACCAGTGCGATGCCTTCTTCTAGAGAAATCCAGAATCGGGTCATACGAAAGTCGGTGATGGGCAATTCTTTCGCGCCGTTCTTAATCAGGTTATCGAAAAAGGGGATGACCGATCCACGCGAACCGGCGACATTGCCATACCTAACAACGGAAAAAACCGTACCTGACGTACCTCGATAGGCGTTTGCTGCAATGAATAATTTATCAGAGACTAGCTTTGTACCACCGTACAGATTTACAGGATTAACCGCCTTGTCTGTTGAGAGTGCAACGACTTTTTCTACCCCAGAATCAAGCGCAGCATTTACGATATTCATCGCGCCATCAATATTTGTCTTGACGGCCTCCATCGGATTGTATTCGCAAGCCGGGACCTGCTTTAGAGCTGCAGCATGTATGATGTAGTCGACACCGTTAAGCGCTCTCTTGAGCCTAGCCTCATCTCGGACGTCCCCGATAAAATAGCGAATCTTGTCATCGTACTCTGCAAAGTTGTTCCTCATGACAAACTGCTTGTACTCGTCTCGCGAGTAAATGATTATTTTCTTCGGGTTATAGTTTTCTAGAACATACCGAGTAAAAGCATTGCCAAAAGAGCCTGTACCACCGGTTACAAGAATCGTTTTATTGTCGAGCATCAATAACCCCTTCTATTGACCATTACGCCTATTTTGCCATTTTGAAAACAAACTTTTAATCTCATCGGAAACATATTGAAATCCAGCAATGCGGAATATCCAAGATAACCCAACAAAGCATAGAAGAAAAACGATAATTTCCAAAATTATAGATACCGCATATGTCAGTTCCAAGGCAGATAGTAAAGCAGCTAAAAAAGCGGAGACGAGCACGCAACAAAATACAGGTATCTGATCCCTGAGCTGAGCAAGAGCTCCATATCCTATCATCCTCTTTGCAGGAATCATATCTATGAACAACGTGTTTAAATTGGTGATGACGCACATCATCAACGCCGTAATATATATATCTCGCGTAATAATCGCAGCAGCGCAAATTGCGAGACCGCCTATAGTGACCTTCATAACTTGAAGACGCAAGTACAACCCGCTATCGCCTAATGCCATATACGCTCGCAGGTTTGCAATCTGAAACATCAGAAGAATATTTGCCAGGCAAGTGAGCTGAAATACTGGAACACATGCAAGCCACTTTTCAGATAGGAGGAGAATAACCAGTGGCTCAGCTATAACGGCAAAGAGGGCAGACAAGGGAATGATTATATAGTTTCCTGCGATTAGGGCTTTCTTGAAGCTAGATCGAAGAGCTTCAGCATCATCTTTGAGCTGCGCAAATTTGGGAAATAACACATTTGCTATCGCATTTGTAAAAACAGTTATTGCCGCTTGCGGATACTTCCGGCCCTGGCTATAAAACCCAAGATCCGTCGCATTGCACGCCTTGCCTATTATGAGCTCAGAAACACCCGTATAAAGCACTCCGAGAATACCTGTGACACTTATTTTCCAGCCATATGAAAAAAGCGAGCGGGCCTCACTACGCAAAAAGACAAACGAGGGCCTCCATTTCACATAAAACAACATCAATACGAAGGTGAAGACAGCCTGAGATAATGCCTGTACTACTAAAGACCAGACGCTCCAACCAAAAATAGAACAAATAATTCCCAAACATCCAGAAAGCAAAACTGCCGTCAAGCTTATCTTGAACAGGCTTTTGAAATTCATCTCAATCTGCAAATAAGATCGCTGGACAGAATTGACAGCATTGAAAAGAATGGCAATACCCAACACCCTTAGATACTCGGTAATGGCAGGCATCTCATAAAACTGGGAAATCACAGGCGCAGTAACCCAGATCGCGAGATACATAACCATGGCAACCGCGAAGCTAAGCCAAAACCCTGTCGAAAAGTCAGCATCGCTTGCCGTACCTTTTTGTATAAGAGCCTGCCCCATGCCACTTTGAGCGATGGACTCGGCAATTGTCGTTACAACAAGCATGATCGCCATTACGCCAAAAACTTCAGGGCCGAGCATCCGAGCCAGAACAATCTGCACGATTAGCGTCGCAAGCTTAGCAAACCCCTGTTCGGCAAATGACCAGAATAGAGACGCTTTCAAGACATCTCTCCCTGTTTTCTTTGTCCTTTTCTGGGCCTATCAAATTTCCCGGTCTGAACTTCAGCACTGGCCGCTTTTCCATTTTTTTGCACGCTAATCCGATTCGGTAGAATATGAAAAAAACGTGGAGACATTCGCGATTTCGGAGAGTTCTCGTTTATCCATACAGGGGCAAAATAAACAATGGATAGATAGGCAATCTGCACATCCATTCCAGTCGACTCAGTCAACCATCTAATTAGGAAAGCCGCCAAGCCCGCTAAAAGGCATGCATATATCTGACTCTGTCTAACTGAGTTAAGCTTTTTGCATACACAAAAGAGCATGCAAATTAAAAGAGCCAACTTAACAATGCCTCCGGTATAAAAATCTTGCAGTAGTTGGTTATGAGCATGCGTGGCAGATATATTCCCTATGACAGTGCTCGACGGCTGCCAACCGCAACCAAACAGCCAATGGTCGTTTGCTGCACTAAGCGCAAATTGCCAGATTCCTGTTCTTCCCGTAAACGTTGGATTCTTTCCCACCATCAAGAAAAGCGAACTCAAATTCGAAAACAGATCTGTCAAAGCCCCCGAAAAAAGCAGTATGGAGCAGGCCAACAGAACACCAACCACCAGCCATGGATTAAAGAAACGAAGCACCTGTAGTTTTTTTCGAAGTGCGAGCAGGCATCCAAAAATAATTAGAACAATAACCGACGTGAGCGCCCAGAGAATCAAAACAGTCACGAGGGCGACCGCGAACATGGCGAGAGTTATATACGATAAACGCTTCAAGTCATTATCGTGATAGTCAACAACAAGCGAAAGTAGGAGTCCAAAAAGATACGAGAGGATGAAAATATTAACGAACCCCATCAGCCAATGGTTGGGGTTGTAATAGACGGAATCAGTAACATAAAGCCCATCTGGATACAGCAAAACAGTAAGAAGATTTGTCGAGAATAATACGATGTAATAAAGCCTCAAAACACGAGCCACGGTCACAAAACAGTTCACGCGAACAGCGTAGATAACAAAGAGCACGAAGACGATAGTTGACAGTTGATCTTTAACAGCGCCAAGGACTAATGACAAGTTAAAGCCAGTACCCAGGATATCGACAAGACAATAGGCCAATACAAGAATCAACCATTTGTCAATCTTGCTTCCAAGAAGATAGAACAAGGCAAGCGCCAAAAGCGAACAGGCTTTCCAAATTTGGATAACCAGAGTATAGAATGAAGGCGCAAGATACATGAGACCCTCAGGCAAAATATAAGGCAAAATAACGACAAACAGAAGAGCTGCCCAACCATTGCCTTGACCAGTTTGCAATAATCTAAAGTTATCAGCGCATTTCATCTTCATAAGGCGCGTGTAAACCCAATCACGTAACTTCAATATCGAACTTCATTGCGCACATATGCAAAGTGCTTGTGCGCTTTTGTAGTTTTGCAAGGGCTTAAGTCTTATACAAAAGCATATCATCATGACGCAAATGCCCCACTAAGTAGATATCCCTTAATCAGCTTTTCGAACTCAGACATCGACGAAACATCCTTGATTTTGTCAGGACGGTTATAGCGGGACAACGCATCGTTCACGATATCTTGGCAATTTTTTGAGACAATAACATCCTGTGAAAACAGTTGGTACAAAAAGATAAGCTCCGGTTCTAGGCCAGCAAAGGTTTTAGGCGTAAGCAAAGCCGTTGATGAACACCCGAGCAAAACCGTGTTATCTGTAATGGTTCCATCTAATACGAGGCCTTCCCACATAACATCCGGCAAAATAGTCCGTACGCCAAGAGAGCTAAAGTCATCATCAAGCCCGCGTGGATGAATCTTAACTACAAATTCATCTCCAAGAGAGTCGTTTAGAAGTCGGACAATTTCCAACTCGGTACTTTTCAAAAGCGGGTGTGCGCTTGATGGAAGCGAGAGATAGATAATTCTGGCGTCCGACAAAACAGAATGTCCCTTAAATCCAAAGATAGATGAAATACGTCGTGGTTCATCTAGCGGTATATCATGTACGGGAATACCAACATACCGACTCTTATCGTTAGAAGATGCATTGAATAACCAGAGTTCTTGAATATCAAAGCTCGCACGGGGAAACACTCGTTTCATAATGCGCTTTCCGAATAGCTTCACCTTATGCTTGAATGAATTACTACGGCAGTCAACGCTAACTATTTCTTCGAAGAAAGAAAAAGCTTCGAAAACTGCTCCGTTATGAGATCCCACACCGTCATCGAAAAAGACGCATTGGGAAGTTTGCGTGCACTGAATAATCGCGTCTAGGGTAAGCCGCGTCGTTCCAGAACATGCAATCAAATCATATTGCTGGTCCTTGAAGACCGGGAAAAACTCAAAGAACTGATTTCGACAATGCCTAGGCCGAAAAAAATTATCAACAACGTTATATAGTCCATAGCCTCGTACGGGAAGCTCGTACCTTGGCGTAATGACGACAACGCGCTCGAAGATCCCTAGATTGCCTAGAGTGTCAGCTAGCTCTATCGCATTTCTAATCTGGCTTGATAGTGCCAACGTGACTGACGCTGCTCCTGTTATGCCTCTATCTGAAAATATCATATATGCCATCAGAACCTGAAACGGCGTTTCAACGATACAGAGCACAGATTTTGATTTCATTGAAGAGCAAACGTTCATAATTGACAGGTTATTGCCTTCCTCGCACTTAGCATATTCATTGACCTCGCAGCCTTTCATATAAGTCGCAAGCTACATAATAGAATTTCTTCCAATAACGCAGCAGAAAAAATCTAAGTTTGCTCTGGAGCGGCACACGCTCATCGCGCATCAAGAGAGAATGATTCTCTTTAAAAAACAAATATATATCGTCAAGAGTCGTATTTGCATGCATGCCCGACGCGTTAATAAGTCGGGCCATGCGAGAATATTCAAGAGCCAGGTGATATAGCCACGCCTGCTCGTGATTATCATCGAGCTCAGCAATAACTGCACCAACTTCATCTAACATCTGATCTAGTTGTACAAGCTTTTCCAAACTGACATTCGATGTGTCCGTTATCGAGCCTTGCCTGCACACATAACCATAAATCGGTTCATCGATGACAGCTACTGATTGCGCCCAAAATACGTGATCCTTAAACGCGAGGGTGTCCTCGAAAATCCGTCCAACTTCAAATGGATTATTGACATAAACTTCCCTTATACACAGATGCGCCCAGGGGGCAATCATCGGATTCTCGTAAAGCATGTTGTCGATAATCTCGAAGCTTGAATAAACTGTCTGTGATGTGGGCTTCTTCCAATCGGATTTCTTTAGCAAACTACTTCCGAAGCCAATCTTTTTAAACCGACCGATTACAAGATCGCATTTCTCCCTTTCGAGAGTTTCGTACATTGACTTCAAGTAATAAGGGGAAACAACATCATCGCCATCAACAAAAGTGATGTATTTTCCTCGAGAGGATGCTACACCTGTATTTCGAGCTGCGGACACCCCCGAATTCGCACCATGTATTACGTACAGATTCTCATTTAAATGTGCATACTTATCCAAAATGCTAGGAGTACCATCAGTCGATCCATCATCAACGCAAATAATCTCAAAGTCATCAAACTCTTGGCAAAGCAGCGAATCGATACAAGGCGCGATATATTCCTCGATATTGTAAAAAGGGGCAATTACTGAAATAAGGGGAGGTTCACTCATTTTCTCCTTTGGCCTCCTCATTCATCTTTTTTCTCAACAGGCGCAAGTAGATTAACTCCCTTAACTTATTGGGAAGAATGCAGACGACAGCATGTGGTGCAGTAGTAACAATCAGCTGAAAAAGGGTGACATATCCACACTTGTATGCATGACTCCGAAACTTGAGCATATGCTTAAGATAGCTAATGTCCCCTCTTCTTTGATAGAAATCATCACTTACTCTGACTCTCACTAAAGGCTTTTGAAGATTATGAAACGTGCAACCTTTCTCTATCAATCTAAACACCAAATCATAGTCCTCAAAATATGGCATTTCTTGATAGTTGCCGCTTTCTATTACATCAGACTTCTTGTAAAGAAGAGCCGGGTGTCTAATCGGGTCTCTTCTCTTCGAAAACGCGACAATATCGTCATGAGCTTCCGGTAAATCAACTCTACAGATAATGTTATCGATATTATTTTTGAACTCAGTTACAACGCTTCCGCAGCAATCACAATCAGGATTATTCTGCATGTATTCCAGTTGGGTTTCAGCACGATCGGGTTCTGAGTAATCATCGGAATCCATGCGCATGATGAGCTCGTTAGCCGAATGCTCAACGCCAGTTTGCAATGCAAACCACAGGCCCCTATTTACAGGTAATCGAACAATCTTCAACCTATCTTTGATATCTCGCGTTGATTCAGAAAGAGCATATTCAAGCTCTTCAGAGATAGGGCCATCCACCACAATCAATAATTCGGAAGGCAACACAGTCTGAGAAGTGATGCTCCGGAGGGCCACCCTCAAATTGTCTGGGTCGTCACCGCTATATAAGCTCATGAGGCATGTGTACGGTGGATACTGCTTGAACGCATGTCCTATCATACAGTGACATCTCACTTCCCTTATTACCCCCGGCGATTAAAGCAGTATCAACTGCTCATTACGATAGGGTCATTACCTCCACGTAACTCTTTTGTTTTACGCATGGCCGTTCAGCCAAGCATCAGACTGTTATCATATAACGCTCTTGCTATTTTCCACTCGCATGCTTGCCGAACATCGCCCTAAAGGTCTCGAAGAATACCTTGACGTCAATCTTCAGGCTACGGTTACGCACGTAGAAGAGCTCGAGCTCTTGGCGCTCGCCATCCTCGTACTTCGCATCGTTACGTGAAACGGTCTGCCACCAGCCAGTGATGCCTGGCGTCATGGAAAGAAACTCGACAACTGCATCATCATAGGCAACGAGCTCATCGGGTTCGATGGGACGCGGGCCGATGACGCTCATCTCACCCTTGAGCACGTTCCAGAACTGGGGGATCTCATCGAGAGAGGTCTTACGCAAAAACTTACCGACCTTGGTAATGCGCGGATCATCATCCACTTTGTGCTCAGTTTCCCATTGCTTAATCTGCTCGGGAGTCAGATGCTTTTCGACCTCATCGGCACCCACCACCATGGTGCGCAGTTTATAAATGTCAATGGGCACACCATAACGGCCGACACGACGCTGTTTGTAGATGGGCATACCCGGCTCATCAAGCCAAATGAGACCGCACACGAAAAGCGTGGGAATGGCACAGGCGACCGACGCGCAAGCGGAGAAGACAACATCGAAGCCGCGCTTTACCACATGATAACGATAGGTATCGTCAATGCCGGGGATGGGTTGACGCTGCTTGGGATTCAGGACAATGCCCGTGCCACGTGTTGCCTCGTCGAGCACCTCCTGCGCCTGCTCGCTCGTGACGTCGATGATGCTATCGAGACTGGGCTTGCCGTGCTTGTCACGTCGCCAGGCAATGGCCTGCCCGGCAGCCGCAATGGCAACTGCGGCGCCCGCAAAAAGGGCGGCGCCCGTTTTCAGAGCCTTGCCAAACCCAGGTTTTCCCGAACCATGCGCCACGCGCTTCTCCCCTTCACATTCAAGCGTCTACTGCATCGTATACCAGGCATTCGCGACATGATACAGCAGAGTATTACATGCTTATCAGTCGTCTATATGTTCTCGTTCGCTAACGGCGTAACGTCAAGCTCGAGTGCAAAAGTCGCCTGGGGAGATGTCGTCACCGTATAGGTAATCCTTGTGCTCGTCGTACCGGCAACGCGTGCCGTACCATACCAAACCTCGCTGCCGTTATAGCTTGCCTTCGTCAGAGCCTCATCGCTCACGCGACCATGCCACGAACCCTTCGCCTCCTCGACGGCGGCAGCGTTAAAGAAGTACCCATCCGTCTGCATATTCGAGATAGATCCGCCTGCAGGCGCGTACAGGAATATGTCAAGGGGCATATCGCTGTCGCTCGCTTTGAGGGGATCGTTTCCAGTGATGTAATAAGGGAGCGAAGCGGCCAGCTCTTCGGAAAGCGTATTCGTGAGTGTCAAGGAGATGTCGTAACTCATCGATCCATCGGCGTTCTTCCTGCCATCCCCCACGCTTGCATTCACGTCAAGATACCAGCCACTCTTCGTGCCGTAGGGAGCGCCAAAATATATGCCAGCTACGGGGTCGGTTTCGCTCGTTGACGTCTGACCGCCAGCCCCAAGCTTGATGACCATGGCTTCCTCTTCGGAATTTGCCATCCAGATGTTGAGGCGATTCTCCTTGACTGCCGTCGCGATAACCTCGAGCAGCTTCACGGGGTTAACTTCGCCAAGGTTATTGATAACCTGGCTAAAGGCCATATTAGCAACTTCCCCGAAGAATGCGTCCTGCGCCTCATTCGAATCTGGGTGACGTAGATATATTTCGTTCATGAGCTGCTGCGCTGCATTGCCTCCATCGACGGCCGTTCCATCGCTCGTCGTGAAACCGCCTGTCAACGCAAGCAGGCGCTGGAGAAAAACGGGGTCAAGCATGATAACGCCATCAACGGGAGCATTGCCCGTCGCCGTCCACAAGGCAACCTCAAGTTCTGCCGCGCGTGGGAAGTTGGGAATGAAGCTCGCATCGCGAATGTCCAGGCCGACACGCGTGCCGAAGATCTGAACCTCCTCGTCCGTGATGACCGGAGACGCCTCGCTTCCCGCCTCAAGACGCGGAGCGGCATTCGCATTAGCAAATCCACCAACACTGATCTTGCCGTCCGTGACGGTCATCACGGCAAACGAACCCGGCATGCCGCCACGAGGACGTGGCTCGGCATTGTTCGCCGCAGTCAAGAGATAGGTACTCGGCGTGCCATCGGCGCCGAGCATGCCCGGAAGGACCTGCGCAAGCTCGCCTGAATACTGCGAAACGGTATCGAGCGTGCCAAGGAGGCTCTTGACGGTCTCGACCGGATCCTTCAGCTGCTCGAGATGCGGGTCACCGAGCGTGCTTGCCTGTTGAGCGCACGCGTGAATCGAATCGTACTCATTGCCCAAAGCGGTAAGGATGGTCGTAAGCGCGTTGGCATTCACACCGCCGTCAACCATTAGGCCCGAAAGGCCGCCTTCCGGCATCGTCTGTATCACCGGGGGAAGGGTCTGCGCACAAAGCGTATCCGCGATGCTTGCAAGCGTGCGAACCTGGGATACGTCACCGCCAATGCCGGGAATCAGCGAGGCAACCGTCCAAATGGGGCCATCCACATTGCCCTTGAGCTTCTGCGCTGTGGCGGAAAGGTCCGCCGCCGTTTTCTCGGCCTGGGCTTTGTCGCCGCTCTTGAGCTGCGTCATAAGCTCCTTGCCCTGGGTCATGAGCGTGCTGGCGTCAGCCTTGGCGTCCTTGATGCTCATCGCCGCCGCAACACCGCAGCAGCCAAGGACGAGCACGACCGCCACGACGACCGCGATGATGATGTTGCGGCGCTTGTGATCATGCTTGCGCCCATCGCCACGTCCCACATAATTACTCGTCTTGTAAGCCGCTAGGTCAGATTGCGAGATGTACGGAACGTTGCTCATGCGACCTTTGCTGGCAGAGTGCCTGCCGCCGCTATGCCGATTATTCGCCTGATATCCATCACCACTGAGACGATGGCCATCGTTTCGGGATCTACCGTCCCCTGGATAATTCATACTTCTCCTATGTCCGAACGCACCAGCACGAAATCGCGATTACCAAAATCGCAAGGCGCGTGTATGGCACATGTCCGCTTATGATACCGCAAGCGCGCAAAGGCCGTGCACGGCCCGTTGTTTCTCCGTGCATTCTTCACGCTCACCGGCATTCGCAGCGCAATGCATAACCGCTATGGAATTTGATAGGCAAAAAGGCTAATCCTCGGAGTTTGAGTCGTCCTTGCTGTGCGCACCACGGACGATAGGCTCTGCCGGCACATCGTCTTGCGCCGCCTCGGCCTGCGCCTCACCCGGATGTTCCGTCTGCCATTTGATGGTCGCGCGACTACGCTCTTCGAGCTCGACTTCGAGCAAATCGGTCTTGAGGGCGAAGTTGTTCCAAAACGCACCGGTCAAATAGATGAGGATTGCGCCATCAAAGAGCAGCACGCGGCCATAATCGTTCACACCCACCTGATAGGTGTTGATAGCGATGATGATGAGCCCGGCAAGACCGATCATGCGCGCGATGCGCTGATAGCGAATCGATGTCCATCGGTATTCCGCCTCGACCCGCGTCTGCACCTCGGGATCGGTTTGCGGGTTACCGGTCAGGTGCTGCGCGAGCATCTTGCGAAACCCGGGAAGTTCGGCACGCTCGGCGCGTAGCTGAAAGATGCGAATTCCGCTTACCACGTATGCCAGCGCGAGCACGATGATGAGACCATCGAGGCCCTTGTCAACGACATTGGGGTTTCCGAACATGAAATACGCGATGGCACCGACGATGACGGCGATGAGGCAGATGTTCATCAGCACGAAGGCAATCGTCGAAGCACGCTTGGCCTTGGGAATGCCCCATTCGCGTCGAAGTCCCGCAACGGAATCGATATAGCTTCTGACCTGCTCGTCGGTAGGTGTATCCATGATCATGCCTCGGCATTCTGTTGAAGCGGTTCGTGTGCGCCATCTAGTATCGCACACTCGAATGAGAAGCGTACGGGCAAGCTGCGAGGCGAAAGTCTAAGGAAGCGCGCCATCAAGTAACCTAGCGCGAGAAGCCACCGCCTCCGCCGCCGAAGCCTCCGCCGCCTCCCATCGAGAAGCCGCCTCCGCCGCCGAAGCTGCCGCCCCCGCCACCTTTGGCAGCGGCAATCACGTTTTGCGCGGAATGTATCGTGTTCTCGAACGCATTGCCGAAGAATCCGGCGCTGGCCGCACCGAGGTGCATGGTCATGTAGGGGTTGTAGTACCACAGCATGCTGCCAACGAAGACATCGTCGTCCCAGATGTCGGGAGCCACGCGATTGAGGTCGGTCACGACCTGGTCGGCAACGCCGAAGAGATACGCGTATACAAGCAGCTCGCCCCACACCTTCGCATCCGTGGGAACGGCCTCGTCGAGCGCGGTGAAGTCCTTGAACCAGCGCTTGAGCGCATCGCAACGCGCCTGGATCTCAACCGCTTCCAGCGAGCGACGCGGCATGAAGTGCGCGAAGACAAGCAGAATGACCGCACCGGGCACCAGGCCGATGAGCGGCATGAAGTTCTCGATCGTTATGCTCACGAAGGCGCCAAGCACGACGAGCCCGATTGCTGCAATCTGAAATGCGCGCTTGCAACGCTCGCCCGTCCTCTCGAAAAAGCCGCGTCTGTCCACCTCGGCGCTGATGGTGCCCTGCCAAAGCTCCATCGAGCTCACGTAGCTCTGGGCATGATCCTTGGCGTAGGTTTCGATGTCCTCGAGCGTAACACTGCCGTATTGCACACCGATCTTGTCGAAAACCAGGTCGAGCGCCTTGACGTCGATGGCGTCGTAGTCTGCCTTCGCGCGCTTCTCGGGGTTGATGCCAAGACGGTAGGTCACGTGCTCCTTGTCACCGAGAATCCTGCGTTCCTCGACGTTGACCTCGCGCACGATGCTCACCACACCGAGGTTGGAAAGGTGCATGAGGACGACGGTCAAGTCATTTGCATCGGGCTTGTTCCATCGCAGAAGACGCCCGATAACCGCGGGATTTGTCCCCTTTTCGGGCACATCGCGCCAGTACTCGTCCGTGAAGCGCGGCTTGTGCTCGCGGCCAAAGCGCAAGAAGAGCACGATCGCGACGATCAGACATGCAAGTGAGATGCACAGTGGAATGACGAGCATGAGCACGTCGATAATGCGTTGCACCTGCGTCTGGTGCTCCCACTCCCGCTCTTCCTCGAGCACCTGCGGCAGGCCATCGTAGGCACGCGTCTGACTCGACGACACGGCGGGCGTCCAGCTCGCGGGGAAGGCGACGCGCATCTCGGCGAAGCTCCCCTCCTTCACGCGCGGGACGCTGAACTCGATGACGTTGTTCTCACCAAAACTGACCGACCCGTTCACGTTGCCATGTCCGAAGGCGTAGACGTTCTCGCCGCCTATCACGCTTTGGCCCGCCGGCAGGGGAAGATGCACGAAGGCGCGCACGTCCTCGGTATCGACATCCCAGTTGGGGGCGACGAACTGCCAGTACAGCACGCTTACGTCATCGTAGCGCGTAACGGCGTTGGTATAGGTGAAGTCGAAGACGAAGGTCTTCCTCTCGTCTTCGGTAGTCGAAAACGCATAGACCGTGTTCTCGATTGCATCGATGGCAAAGTACCCACTCGGCGGACCGCCTGCCGTACGCCAGGAGCCCTGGAAGGGCACTTCGACGAGCTGCGTGGTGACGCCGTTCTCGTCGATGACCGAAACTCCGTTGACGATGACCTCGCCACCGGGCGGCGGATCGAGCACGGCGCCCGTGAGCGTATAGCGCCCCTCGAACTCATAGGTGCGCGCATCGACAACGTGCAAAGAGCCATCCTCGCCAATCGTTGCCTCGATGGTGTCGCTCGTGCACGTATGGCTCTTGGCATGTGCGCTCATGGGTGCGATGCACGCGCACATGACGAGCCAGAACACGCATGCAGCGGCTAGCAGCAAAATGAGACAGTTGCTCTGGGCATCTATCTCATTTTTCGCTATTGCGGTTCGCGTTCGCATTACGAGAAGCTGATCTGCGGCGCGGTGGCAGCGGCCTCATCGGCTGCAAGCAGCTCGCGCTCCTTGAAGCCGAACATGCCTGCGAAGATGACCGCAGGGAAGGTCTGAATACCGTTGTTGTACTTCATGACCGTGTCGTTGTAGCTCTGTCGCATGTAACTGATCTTGTCCTCGGTCTCGGATAACTGCGCCTGCAAATCGAGGAAGTTGGTGGATGCCTTGAGGTCGGGATAGGCCTCGCTCACGGCGAAGAGCGTCTTGAGCGCCCCGGTGAGCATGTTCTCGGCCTCGGCACGGGCCTCGGGCGTCGTCGCGCTCATTGCAGCGGTACGCGCCTCGGTCACGGCCTGCAGCGTGCCGCTTTCGTGCGACGCATACCCCTTGACGGTCTCGACAAGATTGGGGATGAGGTCGAGCCTGCGCTGCAACTGTACGTCAACCTGCGCCCAGGCGTTGTCGACGCGATTGCGCATGCGCACGAGATTGTTGTACATGCCGATGAGGGCGATGGCGAGAATGACGACAATTACGACGATGACAATGAGGGCGATGGTAAGTCCGCTCATGGGGGCTCCTTCCGATGGAGTCGTTTTGCACATTGTACCGTCAATCAAGCGAATTCTCCCCATGACTATGACTGTTAAATGAGAATGTGGCGAGGGCCGAAATGTGACAGGGGTCAGGCCCCTGTCACATGGCCCATGACTGTTAAATAAAATGTGACAGGGGCCTGGCCCCTGTCACATCCAAAAGTTACCTTTGCATGTCGAAGGGGCAGCTTTTCTTGACACTCCCCCCGCATCATTTACATTGAGCAGGAAATAGTTCCGGTTGGCTTGCATCCATGCGGAATCGTGACGAGGGGTATGAGAGGCCCTCGTGGGAGAGATAGGAACACCTATGAGCGATACACTGTTGTCTGTCCGCGACCTTTCGGCCGGCGTCGATGGCAAGGAGATACTCCATTCGGTCGATCTCGATGTCGAGGAAGGCGGCGTTCACGTCCTCATGGGCCCCAACGGTGCGGGCAAGTCCACGTTGGGCCACGTCATCATGGGCGAGCCCACCTACGATGTCACGGGCGGCACCATCATGTTCGGTGGCGAAGACGTCACCGATCTCTCCCCCGACAAGCGCAGCCTTGCCGGCATGTTCCTCTCGTTCCAGGCACCCGTCGAGATTCCCGGCGTGCCGCTGTCGAGCTTCCTGCGCGCCATCAGCTCCGCGCGCCCCGAGCTCGACATGAAGCGCAAGG
>CAYLYJ010000003.1:0-52700 GCA_964388185.1 uncultured Coriobacteriaceae bacterium | reverse complement strand
TATGCTCCGACATCCGCTGTCTCAAGACCCTGCTCGACGAGGACTGGGCAAACGGTTTTGCCGAGATCGCCAAGAGCTCCTTCGTCGCCCCGCGCCGCTCGTTTTACGAGTGGATGCGCGATAACGTCGAGGGGCTCGTAGCACATGATGTCGAATTGCTCGAGGAAGCCGTCTACATGACTGCCGAGTTTAAGGCCTCGGTGGTGAGCAGGGACAGCACCGAGTCAGCTGGCGTACGCGAGTGCCTTAACTACGGTCATACGCTCGCGCATGCCATCGAGAACGCTGCGGGCTATGGCACCATCGCCCATGGGCGTGCCGTTGCCGAGGGCATGCGCTTTGCCGCGCGACTGTCGGTCGAGATGCTCGGCTGCGATATGAGCGTCGTGCGGGCAACTGATTCGCTGCTCGATAGCCTGGGGTTGCCCGCTTTGCCATGGACGGCACCGCCCGAGCGTCTCTTCAATCTCATGAAAGGCGACAAGAAGTGCCGGGGCGGCCAGATACGCTTCGTCTTGCTCGAGGATATTGCCTCGTGGAAGCTCGTGAGCGTGCCCGATGATGTCATCAGGGAGCATTTGAGTGCCTGGTGTGTGGCCAAGAAGCGCCTCATCGAGCAAAACGGCGGAAAGATGTGGGGTCAGGCATGAAGTTTCTGTTGATGAACGGACCGAACCTCAACCTGTTGGGACAGCGCGAGCCGGATGTCTACGGCACGATGACACTCGCCGACATAGAGGTCGATACGGTTGCCTATGCACACGAGCATGGCGTTGACATGGACTGCTTCCAGTCCAACCACGAAGGCGAGCTCATCGATGAGATTCACGCGAGCCAGGGCGTATATGACGGCATCGTCTACAACCCCGGCGCGCATACGCATTACAGCTACGCCCTGCATGATGCGATTAGTTCGGTCACCACGCCTGTCGTCGAGGTGCACATCTCGGATATCTCGAAGCGCGAGGAGTTTCGCCGGCATTCGGTGCTCGCCGATGCGTGTATCGGGCAAATCAAGGGGCTCGGACCGGAAGGCTACCTGCGTGGCGTCGACATGCTGCTGGAGGCTATTCAATCACGATGAGCTCGTGCGTGATGTTGCAGAAGCTCTCGAATCCGGTTTCGGTGACGACACCGCAATCCTCGATGCGTACGCCCAATTCGTTGGGAATGTAGACGCCCGGCTCGTCGGTCACGACGTTGCCCACGACGAGTGCCTCCTTGTTGGTGGGCGAGAGTAGCGGCAGCTCGTGGATGTCGATGCCCACGCCATGCCCGAGCGAGTGCCCCATCTTGTTCGCGAAGCCCGCCTTGGCAAGTTCGCCCTCGGCGAGCGTGTGCATCTGCGCACCTGTCACGCCCGGTTTGATGCTCGCGGCAACCCACTCATTTGCCCGGCGCACGGCCTCGTAGACGCGTATCTGCTCGTCGCTTGCCCCACCGATGCATACCGTGCGCGTCGTGTCCGAACAATAGCCGCCCACACGTGCGCCAAAGTCGAAGACGACGAAGTCGCCGGCCTCGAGCAGGCGATCCGAGGGAATGGCATGGGGCTTGGCGCCGTTGGGGCCGCTCGCGACGATGTTCGCGAAGGCGAGCTCGCTTGCTCCGAGACGCTTCATCGCGAATTCGAGCTCGAGCGAGGCATCGCGCTCGCTCATGCCGGGCTTGAGATTGGAAATCGTCTCCATGAAGGCTTGCGAAGCTACGCCCTGCGCGCGTTTCATGGTCGCAATTTCGTCGGCATCTTTGACGGCGCGTAGCTTGAGGATGTCGTCGGAGCGCTCCTTGAAGCGCGCGTTGGGCATGGCATCCGAATACTTGCGATATAGGCTCAAGGGCATGGCCTCGTCGATGGCGATGCGTCCGGTGACGAGCTTGAGGTCGGCGAGCATGTGAGTGATGAACTCGACCTCGCGGTCACGTGACGCATCGATTTGCCAGATGCCCTCCTCGCTGGATTTCTCGCGCATTGCGGTGACGTAGCGTGTGTCCGTATGCAGGATGCAGTCTTGTCGCGTGATGATGGCGACATGCGCCTGCTCGGTGTCGAAGACGTCTTCGAAGCCCGTGAGCCAGAACAGGTCACTGTTCGCGCGCACGATGATTGCGTCGAGCGTTTGCTCCTCGAGAAGTCGCTGAACCTGTTCTACTCTATGAAATGCCCGCATGTCGTACTAGACCTCCCATTCCATGCTTGCGCATGCGCATCATTGTATGAGAACGTGCGCTTCATGCAAGAATCCGATGCGTTTTGCACGATTACGGGCATTTTGCGCACGCTCAAAGCTGATCCACACGTTTGGGAGCCGATAGAGTAGAATACTGAGGATATGTCGAGAGAAAGGCAGTTTAAAGTGAGTGTTCAGCCCTCAAATTTCAAGAACGGCATGTGCATTAAGTACAACAACAAGCTCTGCACCATTGTCGAGTTTCAGCACGTGAAGCCTGGCAAGGGCGGTGCTTTCATCCGCACCAAGCTCAAAGACGTCTCCACCGGTCGCGTCGTCGAGTACACCTTCAGGCCTAATGACAAGTTCGATGACGTGCGCCTCGAGACCAAGGAGATGGAGTACTCCTGGACCGATGGCGATACCTTTTACTTCATGGATCCCGTGACTTACGAGCAGCCTGAGGTTCCTGCAGCCATCATCGGCGATAACGAGAAATGGCTCAAGGAGGGCGATACCTGCCTGGCGCAGTACGCCGATGGTGAGCTGATCAACGTCGAGCCCCCCATGTTCGTCGAGCTCGAGATTACCGAGACCGAGCCTGGCTTCAAGGGCAACACCGTCCAGAGTGGCACCAAACCGGCCGTGTGCGAGACGGGTGCCGAGATTAAGGTCCCGCTCTTCCTCGAGATTGGCGATAGGGTCAAGGTTGACACGCGTGACGGCCGCTTCGTTGAGCGCCTCTAATATCGGCCCGGCTTGAGAAAAGGGAATCACATGGGCAACTACAAGTACAAGCGCGTTTTGCTCAAGCTTTCAGGTGAAGCACTGCAAGGCGAGCAGGGCTACGGCATCGACCCGAAGGTCATCAGCGAGATTGCATCCCAGATTGCCGAGATCGTTGACGGTGGCGTTGAGCTTGCCATCACTGTGGGCGGCGGCAACATCTTCCGCGGGCTTGCAGGCGCAGCCGAGGGGATGGACCGCGCTCAGGCCGACTACATCGGCATGCTTGCGACCATCATGAACGCGCTTGCCCTGCAGGAGGGCCTCGAGCGCGCCGGTGTCGATACGCGTGTGCAGTCCGCTATCAGCATGCAGGAGGTTGCAGAGCCCTACATCCGCCGCAAGGCCGTGCGCCACCTCGAGAAGGGTCGTGTCGTTATCTTTGCTGGTGGCACGGGTAATCCCTACTTCACGACTGACACTACGGCCGCTTTGCGTGCCTGCGAAATCAACGCCGAGGCCATCCTCAAGGCAACGCAGGTCGACGGCATCTACGATAGCGACCCGCGCACCAACGCGGATGCGACCAAGTTCGACGAGATCTCCTATATGGAGGTGCTTTCGCGCGAGCTGCATGTCATGGACTCGACCGCCACGACGCTGTGCATGGACAACGACATTCCCATCATCGTGTTCAACCTGCACAAGCCAGGCAATATCGACCGCGTGCTCAAGGGCGAGCACGTTGGAACGACCGTCAGCTAGAGAAGGAGACGTAAGGTGTCAGAAGAACTCGATCAGGCAAAAGAGGCGATGACCCGCGCGGTCAAGGCACTCGATCAGGATTTCTCGAAGCTCCATACGGGTCGTCCCTCGGCGAACATCCTCGATAACGTGAAGGTCGACTATTACGGTGTCCCCACGCCCGTTTCGCAAGTCGGCGCCATCAAGATTCCCGAGGGCAACCTCATGACCATCGAGCCGTGGGACAAGTCCCTGCTCGGCCCTGTCGAGAAGGCCATCCTCTCCGCCAATCTGGGCATCACGCCCAATAACGATGGTTCCGGCATCATTCGCCTGCCGTTCCCCGCTCCCACCGAGGAACGTCGTCGCGAGATCGTCAAGGAGTGCAAGGCCGCTGCCGAGAACCGCCGCGTTGCCGTGCGCAATGCCCGCCGCGATGCCAAGAACAAGATCGAGCGCCTCAAGAAGGACGGCGAGATCAGCGAGGATGAGCAGCATCGCGAGGAAGAGCAGCTCCAGAAGATCACCGACGATTTCATCGCGAAAATCGACGCGGCCCTTTCCGTGAAAGAGGCCGAGGTCATGGAAATATAGGGAGCATTTTGAGCGAGAGACCATCCACACTGGAGGAGATCTTTCCCGAACCTCCCGCAGAACTCGACGTACACGCACTCGATACGAGCAGAATCCCCGAGCACGTTGCCATCATCATGGATGGCAACGGGCGCTGGGCCAAGCAACGCGGTCTTGATCGCGGCGAGGGCCATAAGGCCGGCATCCGCGCCGTGCGCGAGGCAATTACCACCTGCAATGACATCGGTGTGCGCTACCTCACCATCTACTCGTTCTCCACAGAGAACTGGAATCGACCCAAGACGGAGGTCACTGGTCTCATGGACCTCTTCGCCAAGACCATGGGTGCCGAAGTTGACGGTCTTGACGAGGAGAAGGTCAGGATTAAGCTCCTCGGCCGCGTCGAGGATCTGCCCCTTACGACGCGCGCCATTTTCAAGCAGGCCGAGAAGCGCACTGCTAAGAACGGCGGCATGACGCTTGCCATCGCCGTCAACTACGGCTCGCGTCTGGAGATAGCCGATGCCGCGCGCACGATCGCGCGCAAAATCGAGGCGGGTGAGCTTACGAGCGAGGCGATTTCCGAAGATCTCATCGCCATGAGCCTCTATACTGCCGGCATGCCCGACCCCGATCTGCTCATTCGCACGAGTGGCGAGATGCGCCTGTCGAACTTCCTGCTCTGGCAACTTGCTTACGCCGAGTTTTACGTCACCGACGTGCTCTGGCCTGATTTCGACCGCTACGAGCTTCTGCGTGCGTTGCTCGACTTTCAGACGCGCGATCGTCGCTTCGGTAAGGTCGACGAGTAGAGGTCCGAGGTAGACGATGGCGATTAACGTGAGGGACTTGGGACGACGCGTCGGGGTTGGCGCGGTGTATGTTGCCATCACCTCGGTCGCCACCTTCGTTTCCTGGTATACCACGGTCATCGTCATTGCCATTACGGCGGCACTGTGTTGCTATGAGTTTCTGCGCATGGCGCAGGGTGCGGGTTATCATCCCTACATCATTATCGGTACGGTGTCGGCGGGCCTTATCCCGTTGGCCATGTGTCTCGTGGTTCAGACTGGACACGTGGTCGTCGCCGCGCTGACGGTTTCGTTCATCGCGGGCATCATCATGCTCATGCGGTATTTCGCGCATGTCGAAGACACCATCGTTGACGTGGCGCTTACGCTGTTCGGCTACCTGTATACGGGCCTCATGCTGTCGTCTTTCGTGATGCTGCGCGATGTCATCCCCGGCTTCGAGGGTGGCCTTATGTGTTTTCTGGTGCTCGGCAGTATCTGGGCCAACGATGGTTTTGCCTATCTGGGCGGCTCCGCCTTTGGCAAGCACAAGTTCGCGCCGCATATCTCGCCCAAGAAGACGTGGGAGGGCGTGGTTTGCGGCATGTTTGCAAGCATCCTGTTTTGGGTGCTTATCGTCGTGTTCATTCCCGATTGTGGTTTTGGTTTCGTTTGGGCCATCATCGCGGGCATTGTCGTTGGCTATGCGGGCATCATCGGCGACTTGACTGAGTCCCATATCAAGCGCGGCTTTTCCGCTAAGGATTCCGGCGATATCATGCCGGGCCACGGTGGCCTACTCGATCGCTGCGACTCGATCATCTTCGGCTCCGTAGCCGCATACGCCATGGTTGCGGGTGCCCCCTATATCTTTGCGCTCATCGGCTTCGCGCTGTAGGAAAGGAAAGCTCATGGATACGATGCGTCTTGTTATTCTAGGCGCTACTGGTTCCATTGGAACGCAAGCACTCGATGTCGTGCGCATGCACGCCGACAAGGTCGAGGTCGTCGCGCTTGCGGCAGGCCGACGCGTGGACGAGGCCGTGGCCTTCGCACGCGAGTTTGGCTGCAAGCATCTGGCCTTTGGCGATGAAGGCGTACGTGACGCGACAGCGCTTGCGCAGCTTGATGCCGACGTACATGTAGGTTTTGGCTCGGCCGCGGTCGCCGCGCTCACGCAGCTCGATGACGTGGACGTCGTCCTCAACGCGCTTTCGGGTGAGGCGGGCATGCGTGCCTCCTATGACACTCTCAAAGCTGGCCGAACCCTCGCGCTCGCCAACAAGGAGTCGCTCGTCGTGGGTGGCGACCTCATCATGCCGCTTGCAACGCACGAGACCCTGCTTCCTGTTGATTCCGAACATTCCGCAATCTACCAGTGCTATCTGGGGGAATTTCCCAACGAAGCACGCAGGATCTGGCTCACCTGCTCGGGCGGTCCTTTCCGCGGCATGACGCGCGGACAGCTCGCGGAGGTCACCGCGGGTCAGGCACTTGCGCACCCCACGTGGAACATGGGGCCAAAGATCACCATCGATTCGGCGACGCTCATGAACAAGGGCCTCGAGGTTATCGAGGCACAGCACCTCTTCGATGTGAAGACGGACGACATACGCGTCGTCGTGCATCCGCAGTCTTGCGTGCATTCGATGGTCGAGTATGTCGATGGGTCGGTCAAGGCGCACCTGGGCGTTGCCGACATGCGCATACCCATCCAGTTCGCGTTGAGTTACCCGCATAGGTGGGAGAGCCCCGCAGCACAAGCCGATTTCACTCGTATGGCGTCACTCGAGTTCCTCGATCCGGACCTGGAGACCTTCCGCTGCCTGGCGCTCGCGCTCGAGGCAGGGCGTGCGGGCGACACGCTTCCCTGCGTGATGAACGCGGCAAACGAGGTCGCCGTGGCGGCCTTCCTAGCGGATGCCTGTCGCCTGACCGATATCGACGCGGTCGTCGAGCAGGTTATGGAGCAGATGGGAAGCGAGCCGGTCGAATCGCTCGAGCAGCTCGAGGATATCGACGCACGCTCCCGTGCACTCGCGTCCGGCATCCTGACGAGGGGATAGTCCGCCTCGTGAACGTGCTCGCGATCATATTCTGGTTCATCGTTATCATCGGCGTGCTCACGCTCGTGCACGAACTGGGGCACTTCATCGCCGCGCGTGCCTTTGGCGTGCGCGTGACCGAGTTCATGATTGGCATGCCCGGTCCCAACATCGGCTTCGAGAGAAACGGATGCCGCTACGGCGTCACTTGCATTCCGTTGGGCGGCTATAACCGCATCGCCGGCATGGAAGGCGATATCGAGGATCCCAATCTGGCCAGCGTGCTTGCCTACGTGTACCGACATGGTACGGCTGACGTTGCGCACGTGGCGCTCGGCTGCGATCTCGATGCGGAGTCTGCCGAGCTTGCGCTCGTCATACTCGACGGGTGGGGTTCCATCGTCGCACCCAAAAAGCACGGTCCTGACGACACGTATTCCGCACCGGCACGAGACGGTTACGAGCTCGGGCAGGCACGTGAGGTTGATGACCCACATGCTTTGCTCGATGAAGAGCGCTCGCACACCTATCGCGCACTGTCGTTTCCCAAGCGTCTGATAACGCTCTTTGCCGGTCCGCTCATGAACGTCTTGCTCGCGTTCGTGCTGTTGCTCGTGATTTTCTGCGGCATCGGTCTCACCGTCGCCACGACAACGATTAGCAACGTCGTGGCAGATGGCCCGGCTTTCGAGGCGGGCCTGCAAGCTGGTGACACGATTGTCGCGATCGACGGTACCGACGTTCCTGATTGGCAAGCGCTTTCGACGGCCATTGCCGGGCTCGAGCCGGGCGAGGCGGTTGACGTCGTCTACGAGCGTGAAGGACAGGCGACGAGCACGACGATTGTCGTCGGCATGGGCGAGGACGGATCGCCCAGACTTGGCATATACGCCGGACAGGAGCGATACCACCTGCCCGTCTGGGAGGCACTAGGTGCATCATGGGATTATCTCGCGCTTACCGTGCAGGGCTATCTCAATCTCTTCAATCCCGCCACGGCGGCCGATACCCTAAGTCAATCGACCTCTGTCGTCGGCATCGCTGTCATGAGCGAGCGAGCCGCATCGGCGGGAATCGTGCCGTTGCTCTACATCATCGCGATCGTCTCGCTCTCCCTGGCCGTCGTGAACCTGCTTCCTCTGCCGCCCCTTGACGGTGGGCGCATCCTTATCGAGGTCATCCAACGCGTCACGCATCGTGCGGTACCCGCACGCGTCGTCAACGCGATCACCTTCGTCGTCATCGCGTTGCTGCTCGTCCTGTTCGTCTTCCTGTTGCGTCAGGACATCGTCAACTTCTTCTTGAAGGGATAGCGCATGGACTTTGAAACGCCGCGCAACGCGACGCATCGCGTGCATGTCGGCAACGTGCCGATTGGGGGAGGGGCCCCCGTCAGCGTCCAGTCGATGACCAACGTCCCGATGGTCGATGGTCCGGACGGGCCGTGGCTTGACGTCGAAGGCAACCTTGCGCAAATCGAGCGTCTGGCCAAGGCAGGATGCGAAATCGTGCGCGTTGCCATCCCCAATCGCGCTTCGATCACGCGCTTCGGCCAGGTCGCGCTGCAAAGCCCGCTGCCCGTCGTTGCCGACGTGCACTTCGATTATCAGATTGCGATGGGGGCATGCCACGAGCATGCGGCGGGCCTACGCATCAATCCGGGCAATATCGGTTCGATGAGCAAGGTCGATGCCGTCATCGAGACAGCAGGTGAGGCCGGCATTCCCATACGCATCGGTGTTAACGCCGGCTCGCTCGAGGATGCACTGGCCGCACGCGACGACTTGCCGCAGGCCGAGAAGCTCGCGCTCTCTGCCGAGGGCTTTGTCGAGCATTTTCTGGATCGCGGATTCAAGGACATTGTCGTCTCTGCCAAGGCGCATGATGTCATGACGACCGTCAATGCGTACCGCAGCCTCTCGCAAAGCTTGCCCGAGGTGCCGCTACACATTGGCGTCACTGAAGCCGGCGGCGTGCGCCAGGGTACTGTCAAATCGGCTGCGGGACTCGGCATGCTACTCGCCGAGGGGATAGGCGACACCATGCGCGTCTCGCTTACGGCCGATCCCGTCGAGGAGATTGCCGTGGCCTTCGACATTCTCTCCGCCGTCGACGTGCGCCGTTGCAAGCCTGAAATCGTCTCCTGTCCCACGTGCAGCCGCTGCCAGGTCGACCTCATTCCCATCGCCGACGAGGTCGCGCGTCGTCTCGCGATGATTAACAAGCCGCTCAAGGTCGCGGTCATGGGCTGCGTTGTCAACGGCCCGGGCGAGGCGCGCTTCGCGGACGTGGGCGTTGCCTGTGGTCGCGACGAGGGCCTGCTCTTTGCACATGGTGAGAAGCTGCGCCGCGTGCCCGCCGATTCCATCGTCGACGAGCTATTCGCGCTAATTGAGACGTTATAGGGGAGGATACGCCTCGCATCGGGCATCTTGAGCAGATGAGCGATTCATGCGAAGCGGGCGCGAAAGCAAGCCCGAATGCGTGGCACGTCCTACCCGAATTCGAGGGAACGGTAATGACAAGAGACGAGACATACGAGATCGAGCCCATCGCGCACATTCGCACGCCGTTTCCCGAGAAGTTTGGGATTCCGCGGCAAAGCGGCCTGGTCGCCGAGGCGGAGGGTACCATCGTCTTCGAGCCCAAGTACCGCGATCCCGATGCCCTGCGTGGCATCGAGGGATTTAGCCACCTCTGGTTGATCTGGGGATTCTCCGATGTCGAGGCAGGCGAGTTCTCGCCGCTCGTGCGGCCTCCGCGCTTGGGTGGCAATGAGAAGCGTGGCGTCTTCGCGACACGCTCGCCCTTCAGGCCCAACGAACTCGGGCTTTCCGTCGTCAAGCTTGAGGGCGTGGAGAAGACGAAGGGCAAGGGTACTGTCCTGAACGTGAGTGGCATCGACTTACTAGACAAGACGCCCATTTACGATATCAAGCCCTACCTGCCTTATGCCGATGCGCATCCGGATGCATCGGGTGGCTTTGCGTCTGATCCCGACGAGGGCGTGCTCATCGTCGATTGCGATGACGAGATTTTGGAGCGCCTGGGGGATGACACTACGGCCGTACTCGCCGCCCTGGCCCGTGATCCGCGTCCTGCCTATCATGATGATTCCGAGCGCGTCTACGAGATGCGCTACAGAACCTGGGCCGTGCGCTTCTCCGTCAACGGTGATGTCCTCACCGTGCACTCAGTGGAGTGACAAGACAATAATTACCTGGCGGCATTTGTCTTATTCCACTCATCGTCTGCTCTGCTAGAATACTGCGAGCTGGCTCCGTAGCTCAGGGGATAGAGCACCGCTCTCCTAAAGCGGGTGTCGTACGTTCGAATCGTATCGGGGCCACCATGAAACGCAAAGGTCAGCGACAACTTGCCGCTGACCTTTTGATATTGAGTCAACGATAGCCGAGGAGACTCATGGATCGACAGCAGCTTGTCGCGTATCTCGATCGCATCGGACTTGCGGAAGAACCCTCGCACGATATCGAGGGCATCGGCATGATGCAGCGTGCTCATCTCGAGACAGTCCCCTTTGAGAACCTCGACATTCTTGCGGGCAAGACGCCACTTGACCTGAGCGAAGAGGCCCTCTTCGACAAGATCGTGCGCCGCAAGCGCGGTGGCACCTGCTACGAGCTCAACTTCCTCTACGCCGCGGCCCTGCATGCCCTTGGCTTCGACCTCGAGCTCAGGGGCGGCCGCATCTACGATGATGGGAACGAGTTCGATCACGTCTTTCTCATGGTGACCGATCCCGATGATTACGCGTCCGATCCCTGGATTACCGATGTCGGCTTTGCCTATAACATAGCTGCGCCCATTCGCTTCACGCCGGGTATCGTTCAGGAAGATGGGCGTTGCCAGTACCGCATCGACGAAGTCGACGTTGACGGCGAGGCGTGGTATCACATCATGCGCATTGTCGACGGTGCCGAGTCGTTCATGTTCGCCTTCCGCAACATATGCTACGAGCCGGGGGATTTCGATTCCCGTCGTTTCTACTTCGAGACTGATCCCTCGTCGCGTTTCCTCAAGGGTCCGCTCGTGTGCATCGATGGCATGGAGGGGCGCATCACGCTCTCTATGTATCATCTCAAAGAAACCAAAGATGGCGTAGTAACGGAGCGTGATATCGATTATCCTGATGAATTCAACGAGATGCTAATCAACGTCTTCAAGATGCAGGTGTAGCGCAGGCATGTCCTGCTCTGCATGCGCCATCACGCATGGGAGGAGCATGACACGTGGCCGATAGAAAGAACGACAAACGCAAGCAGATTCCGCTGACCGTGCGCCCCAACGCCTTTGCCCGCACAGAGCGCAAAGCCGAGCGCGTCATCAGGGAAGTAAGGGAAGATGCCGAAAGGCACGTGGAAGATTCCGTCGAACGCGTCGAACATTCGGTGGAGCATTTTGGCGAGGAGCTGCACGAGACGGTGCCCCCTTCGGCCATTCCCAAGGCAAACCGCATCATCGCAGTGCTCATCATCGCCTCGCTCTGCATTTCCGTTCTACAGGTCATTTCGCAATGCGTTCTGAGTTGGGGACACCTGACAGAGCTATTCACCGGCACGGTCAACAGTTATGGCATCGTCGCCATCGTCTACGGTTTTCTCGCCGCGCTCAACTTCGCGGGGCTCATCGTTCTCATCTATCTCGACCGCAAGGGCAGGATATTCGAGGCGCGTATGCTCCTGCGCGTGCTCGTCGTCCTGCTTTTGGCCGGGTTGCTCACAAGCGTCGCCCTCAACGGCGTCGTCTGGCTTGAAATCACCTACGTGTTTCAGTTCATCTGTGCGGTCGCCTATCAGATTTACAACGACCCGAACCTCGATCGTGCGCCGGCATTCAAGAATCCCTTCAAGGATGGCAAGGAAGCGCGTAAGAAGGTCTACGAGCGCGACCCGGACCGTCGCGGCTACATCCCGCTCAACTTCTTCAATTTGTTCTGGATTTTCATGACGGCAAGTGTTCTGGGCCTGTGCATGGAAATGGTCTTCTGCCTGCTCGTCAATCACGTCTGGGAAAGTCGCGCGGGCCTGCTATGGGGACCGTTCTCGCCGATTTACGGTTTTGGCGCCCTGCTCATGACCATCGCGCTCAATCGCATGTGGTACCGCAACGCCCTGTTCATCTTCGTCGTCTCCGGCTTTATCGGGGCCGCGTTCGAGTTCTTCGTCTCCTGGTACATGCAGACTGCCTTTGGCGTGGTTGCCTGGGACTACTCCGGCACCTTCCTCTCCATCGACGGCAGGACCGATTTCGCTCACGCGTGCGCATGGGGCCTGTGCGGACTGGTGTGGATTCGCATACTTTTGCCCGGTGTCATGCAGGTCGTCGATATCATTCCTCTCAAGTGGCGTGCGACGATCACGGTCATCTTCTTCACCTTCATGGTAGTCAACGCGATCATGACCCTACTTGCGCTCGATTGCTGGTCGCAGCGCGAGGCCGGATTGCCCGTCGAAAACGAGGTACAGGTCTGGTTCGACGAGCATTATGACGACGAGTTCATGAAGAAGCGCTTCTCTACGATGGGCATGAGCCAGGAGAGTGCCTTGCGCGCTCAGCAAAACCTGTAGCATGCCTTGCGCCATCTGCTAAACTAGGGCGGTTCGTTTTTTCGGAAGCGAGGCGAAGCATGCAGGTTTACACATTTCCCGATCCCGTGCTGCACGAGGTCTGTGAGCCGGTCGAGCCCGGTGACGAGACCGTGCTGCGCTATGTCGATAACATGTTCAAGGAGATGTATGGGTCGGACGGCGTTGGTCTTGCCGGGCCACAGGTCGGCCTGCTCAAGCGCATGGTCGTCATCGACACCGATTACGTGACCGAAGACGAGGACGGCGAGCTTCTGCCCAGCCGCCCCCTCGTGCTCATCAATCCCGAGATCATCGAGCATTCCGAGACGAAGATTCCCTCGACCGAGGGCTGCCTTTCGCTCCCCGGCCTTTCCGTTAACGTGAAGCGCTGGGAGTGGGTGAGGGTCAAGTGCCTGGATGCCGACTTCAACGAGGTCGAACATTACGGCGAGGATCTCTTCGGAATCTGTATGCAACACGAGATGGACCACCTGGACGGCGTGACGCTCATCGAACGTGCCGACCCCATCGCCCGTCTCAAGGCGCTCAGGGAATACCGCGCCGCAACCGGCCAGTAAAAGAGCTCGCCTCTCGAGCCACGACCGCTGATGGAGGTGGATGCACAATGAATATCGTCTTCATGGGCTCTCCCTCCTTCGCCCTGCCCGCCCTCGACAAGCTCGCGGCATCGCCCGACCACGTCATCAGTGCCGTCTACACGCGTCCCGATGCGCATGCCGGTCGTGGTAACAAGATGCAGCCCACGCGTGTCAAGATGCGTGCCGAGGAGCTTGGCCTGCCGGTCTTCACACCCTACTCGCTGCGCGAGAGCGGTGTCGTCGAGCATCTGGCCTCGCTTGCTCCCGATGTCATCATCGTCGCGGCGTTCGGCGCATTGCTCACATGTGGGGTTCTCGATATCCCGCGTTTTGGCTGCCTGAACATCCACGGCTCCCTGCTTCCTCGCTGGCGCGGCGCCGCACCCGTCCAACGCGCGATCCTCAATGGCGACGAGCTTGCGGGCGTCTGTCTCATGCAGATGGAGGAGGGACTCGACACGGGTGCCTACCATACGCTCGGTGCAGTCGAGATTGCACACAAGACGACCGAGGAATTGTTGCACGAGCTTGCCGAAATCGGTGCCGATGGTCTGCTCGAGGCACTTCCGCAGATTGAGGCGGGCACCTACGAGTGGTTCGACCAAGACGCCGAGCTCGTGACGTACGCCGAGAAGGTCAGCAAAGACGAGACGCTTTTGCGTCCCGGCCTCACCAACGCCGAGTTTCTGCGCCGTGTGCAGGCATCCTCCCATCGTACGCCGTCACGTTGCGTCATCTGTGGCCGTAGGGTCACCATCCTGCGCGCCCATCCGGCAGACATCATCTTGGAGCGTGGTGAGGTCGTGCTCGAGAAGAAGCACATCTACCTCGGCCTCAAGGGTCGTGCCGTCGAGATAGACGAGGTCAAGCCCGAAAACAAGCGCGTCATGTCTGCCCAGGCATGGATTGCCGGCTTGCATGGCTCCGATGATCTGACCTGGGGCGTCTTGCCCGAGTACTATCACAAGCTGCCCGTCTATGGCTAAGGCACGTGCGTCCAAGGCGACACTTGCTCGCCTATTCGCCCTCAGGCTCGCCCGGGAGGTTCGCGAGCGCGATGCCTACCTACGCGAGCTCGTGGCCTCCGCGCGGGAGACGACGAAACTTCCCGCCGAGGAATTCGATTTCGCCCAGGTGCTGGCCTTCGGCGTGACGATGTGCCGTGGTACGCTCGACGAGGCCATTGATCGCTCGCTCTCTTCACCACGCGACGTCAAGCCCAAGGTGCGTGATGCGCTACGCATATCGGCCTATGAAATGCTGTTTCTGCGCAAGCCCGAGCATGTGGTCGTGGACCAGGGCGTTGAGCTCGTGCGCTCCGTGGCACCACGTGCGGCGGGGCTTGCTAACGCCGTGCTGCGCAAGATGGCTTTCGACGCGCGCGACTTCCCCTGGGGTGACATGGCCACGGACGATGCCGCTTGGGCGCGTTCCTTCGGCATGCCCGAATGGCTCGCCGTGCGCTTGGCCGACGAGTACGGGCGCGATGTTGCCACGACGATAATGGAGGCGGACTTGCATCCGGCGCCGCGCTACCTGCGAGATAACCCGTTTGACCCGGACAACCCCTTTGCCTGTGATCTCTCGGCCCAGCGCGTGGCTGGTCTCGTGCCGTTTGATGGCACGATACTCGAGATAGGGGCGGGAAGGGGCACCAAGACGATGTTGCTCGAGAGCCGCGCGCTCGAGACGTTGGGGCACACGGTTCCGATCCATGCTGTCGAGTTGCACGAGTATCGCACGCAGCTGCACGCCGAGCGCATGCGACAGGCGGGTATCGAGGACGTCGTGTCGCTTGCGGGCAACGCATGCGCGCTTGATGCGATCGACGGGGTGTTGCCGCACTACGATGCCGTGCTGCTCGACGCGCCGTGCTCGGGAACGGGCACCATGCGCCGCCATCCCGAGATTCGTTGGAAGCTCATGCCAGCCGATGTCACCGAGCTCGCGGCTCTGCAGCGTGTGCTGCTCGACGAGGCCGCGCGCCACGTGGCCCCGGGCGGAACGCTCGTCTACGCGACCTGCAGTATCCTCGACGAGGAAAACCAGCAGGTTGTCGATGATTTTCTCGCAACGCAGCCGCAAGGCGAATGGCGTGTCGGCGAGGACTCGTTCGCGACGCTTCCCACGCTCGGTGGTCCCGACGGCCACTTCGCGGTGGTCTTGCAGCGGGTATAGGGGCGCGCAGGGAAAGCCGCTCCGCTTCGACGGTCGCTTCCCGACAGCTGTGATTCGCGCATTTTCGCACTCGATTCGATGATTTCGCAGCGTAGCTGAAGAGCTTGCGTGCAAGGACTGCGTGCCCGCGCTTGCCGATTGGCTACGGGCATGTAGGCTGTAGCACAGGAAATATGCTATCTTGCAATCCATGAGCATCAGCGCGAAATATGTGACACGGGGGGGGGTCTTCTAGGACCCTAGCCTGCCTTTGGTCATCCCGGCTGGTTTGGGATGACCGCTGATGGTCTCGATAAAATCCCGTCTGCGATATATCGCAGATCTTCTCAATTCCGATACACCTGCCGAGGGCATCGGCATCTCCGTGATTTTTGCCATCGCTGTCATCGCTGACGTGCTTTGGTTCTACCCGTTGCCCTCGTTTTTCGATCTCTCAAATTACCTTGGTTTCATTTGTCTCGTTTTGATTCTCGTGATCGTCTTCGGTATTGCCACGGCGCTCAACGAGTTCAGGGGAAAAGGCATGACTAGGGAAAGGGGCCTTTATGTTCAGAACAAGGTTTGGGTCAAGCACTAACGATAATGCGGGGCTCTACAACAAGGGAGGAGTTTCGATAAAGCGGAGCACGCCGGCTGAGGTAGCGAGTGCAAGTACTGATGTTGCAGCGGTAAGCATCAAGCCATGGAAGAGAATTGCTATTTCTGTAATTGCTGTCATCGCGATGGTCATCATTGCGCTCTTCTCGCTCAGCGGCTGCGGGAGTTCGAATACCAAGGCATCAAGCAGCTCCGGCTCTTCCTCTTCGAGTTCGGCTGAACCTGTCTCTACCATGCCGCTTGATGATTACAGTTGGGAGGAGCTCTCGGAGATCTCCGAAGAGATCGCAAAGGCACCCAACGAGGGCGCGGCTATCGAGGTAGCTAAGAAGTACAAGCTCACCACCGAAGACGGCAGGCTCGACGGCACCCAGGCGAAGTCCGTCACGCTGAGCGACGGCACTCAAACAACGGTGCAGATCGCTGGCTTCTGGCATGATGACAAGGCGGACGGCGGCAAGGCGGGCATCACCTTCATCTTCGGGGATTGCATCAGCAAGCGCGAAATGAACCCAAGCGACACGAACGCCGGTGGCTGGGAGAAATCCCGGATGCGCTCGTACCTCGACTCCGAGGGCCTCGACCTGCTCCCCGACGACCTGAGGCAAAAGATTGTCTCCGTGAAAAAGCTCACCAATAACGTTGGCGGCGAGACCAAGTCGACCTCCTCGGTCACGCCGACCTCCGATCGGCTGTGGCTCTTCTCCCAGACCGAACTCAGCGGAACGATAAGGTTGAACAGCAATTATGCCTACCATGCCGCGTATGAGGACGTACTCAATGCCCAGGGCTCGCAGTACAAGCTCTTCCGCGACACGAACGTGAGGCAGGGTTGTAACGACATCCTCGTAAAGAAGCTTAGCGCGCCGTCTGGCTGGTGGGAGCGCTCTCCGATTTGGGCCCACTCGGACGGCTTCGGGTACGTGGACTGGCAAGGCGATCCGGACAACTCCGGTTACGGCTCCTATGGTGTTGTTCCCGGCTTCTGCATCTAGATCAAACCTGTTCTTTCAAGAATAGGAGTTCCCATGTTCTGTCCAATATGTGACAGGGGCCTGACCCCTGTCACATGGGAGCCCGTCCGCGCCCGCGCGTCAGCGCATCTGTGCCGCTATCGCGGCGGGATCTCCCTGGCTTCGGTAACGAGCGTCTGCGTGTCCTTGTCGAAGTTTTCGATGGCATAGAGCGTGAAGCGCTCGTCCTTACGCGTGAGTGCGTAGCCCGCGAGTCCCGTCGTCTTGCTGTAGGCCGCCGACATGCCGCCGTCGATGCAGATGACGCGCCCGCCTGCCTTGACGGGATCCTCGCCGTCCTTGGCCTTGACCGGCACGTGTCCGCAGATGATGCGCGCGTGTGCGGGGTCGAGTCCGAAGTCCTCGAAAATGCGTTCGTAGGGGAGGGCCTCGTCGAGTAGCAGGTAGAAGGCGTTCTTGACCTCCTTGCGCGCTGTCTTGTCTTTGCAGAGGTAGATCTCGAAGGTCGCCATCTTGCTCTTGGCGAATAGTGGCGAGCCCGGTCCAAGCCACAAATACCAGATGAGGTCGCGGCCCTTTTCGCGCATGGCCGCGTCATCTGACTCGAATGCCGTGCGCACCCAGCGTTGCGCCTCATCGTAGAGTCCCTTGCCTTTGCAGGTTGTGCCGTAGATGTCGACTTCCTTGAGCGTGCCGTCATCGTTGAGCGGCACGCAGGCATGCGCGAGCAGATCGCCATCGCATATCTTGTACAGGCTCCCGCGCTCGAGCAGGAAACGCGTGTGGCGCGTAAGTTTCTCACAGCTGGCAAACGCGTCCACGAGGTAGTCCATGACGGCTTGCTCTTCCTCGGTGAGTCGGTATGGGTCGTCGCGATTGACGGTGGGGAAGTAGTCGTCGGTAAGCTCGTAGGTCACGCCATCGACGTCGACGGTTCGCGCGTCGTAGTCGATGAGATGCAGAAGCTTTCTGTCCCCAAGTCCAAAACTAGGATACTTGTCTATTAACGCTGCTTCGACTTTGAACTGCAAGATCGCCATTGCCTTCTGTATCTTGATGTTCATCTCGAGCTCTGCAGCTGAAAGTCCGGGGTTTGACTTGAGGGCAAATGCCTCGCACGGGTCGTCGGCGTAGGCGGAAAGCGCGAACGTCGCCAGAGGTGTCAAATCGATTCCATATGAATTAGTCAAAATGTCCAGATTCCCATAGCGAGCACAGTTTCGCACGACATGAGCGATGCATCCTTCCTGGCCCAGTGCAGCGCCCATCCACACTACGTCGTGGTTGCCCCATTGCAGATCGGCATTGGGGTAGTCGATGAGCAGGTCGATGATCTTGTCCGGTGCCGGGCCCCGGTCATAGACGTCGCCGACGAGATGCGTCCAACGCAGGTTATTGCGCCAGCTCTCAAGCAAGTAGGCGAAGGTGTCGAACTCGCCGTGAACGTCCGAAAGGTAGAGCACACAGTCGCGCTGCGCATCGTTGTTCGTCATGGGGATCTCCTCGGCTCGAGCATCATCGTCTTGTCCATTGTACTGTGCGAGAGACAAGGCACATACGACGTTGTTCCGTTCACACCCGAATTTGGCTCAAATCGAGCAAAAGTCCAAAAATTTGTGGAAAACCATCCCACTGCCGAAATCACCCACAAATTCAATTAGAGAAAGGAGCAGACACAATATCTTGTGTCCAATTTCAAAATATGGGGAGACATGGCACCACATGGGTGGCATAGTGGGGGATAATTCCCCAAATTAGTGTTGAGAAGTGGGATGTAATGGGATAATATTCTCGCTGCGATCCCCCGATAAACACAACATCAAACATAGCCAGGGGGATCGCCAAATTTTTCGGGACGGGCAAGGGGTGTGAGCGCAATGCGTTTCCGCGGCGAGTATCAACATAGCGTTGATAGCAAGGGCCGTGTCTCCCTGCCTGCAAAGTTCCGCAAGGCCCTGCCGGATGAGGTGACCATCGTCCCGGTTGCCAACGCAGATTTTGGCAAGGCCCTGTACGTCTTTTCGGACGAAGCGTACGACGAATGGATGGATTCGTTCTTCGATACCGAAGAGGGGGGCTATAACCCACGCAGCAAGAAGCACATTGCCCTGCACAAGTATCTCAACTCGAGTGCGGAGTCGGTGGCCGTCGATGCGGCGGGACGTGTCAAGCTCTCCCCCAAGCAGTGCGAGAAGGTCGGTATCGACAAGAACGTGACCATCATCGGCGAAGGTGACCATATCGAGATCTGGGATAGCCAGGCTCTCGAGTCTTACATGGATTCCATCGATCCGTTCGGCGACTTCCTGGAAGACTAGGGACGGCACGTTGACAGCTGAATACCGGCACATTCCCGTTCTGCTCGATGAGTGCATTGCCGCACTCAAGCTCCATGACGGCGCCACCGCGCTCGATTGCACGCTCGGCGGGGCGGGACACTCTGAGGCGATAGCAAAAAGCATCGCGCCACACGGTACGCTCATCGGCATCGACCAAGATGACATGGCGCTTGAGGCGGCGGCGAGGCGATTGGGCAGTGCGGGACTTGACTCGGATCCGATTCTGCTCAAGGGCAATTTCGCCGACCTTGACGAACTGCTCGTCACGGCGCGCGTACCAGGCGTCGATGCCGTGCTCTTCGACCTTGGAGTGAGCTCTCCACAATTCGATTTTCCTGAGCGTGGTTTCTCTTATAGAGAAGACGCTCCCCTCGATATGCGTATGGACCCGGGTACACACACCCTAACCGCAGCAGAGATCCTAAACACCTACACCACAGATGATCTCGCCCGGGTTCTGCGCGAATACGGTGAGGAAAAGTGGGCTGCCCGTATCGCTCGCTTCATTGTTGACGCGCGTTGCGAGCAGCCCGTCAATTCAACATTTCAGCTGGTCGATATCATTAAGCGGGCAATTCCCGCGAACGCGCGCAAGAAGGGCGGGCATCCCGCCAAGCGCACGTTCCAGGCGCTACGCATCGAGGTGAACCACGAGCTTGACGCTCTGTCCCGTGGTCTCGAGGCTGCCATCCGATGGCTCAACCCAGGTGGCAGGATCGCCGTTATCTCATATCACTCGCTCGAAGATCGCATCGTGAAGGACTGCTTTCGCAACATGGAGAACCCCTGCACCTGTCCGCCGGAACTTCCGGTGTGCGCGTGCGGCAAGAAGCCGGTATTGAAAGTTGAGACCCGCAAGCCGATTGTTCCGGCTGCAGGCGAGATTGAGGATAACAACCGGGCGCATAGCGCTCGTTTACGGGTTGCAACGAAGCTTTAATGTAGAAAGGACGCCCGTCTATCATGGCGCAGGCTGCTCGACAGTATTACGGCTACCCTCGGTATGCCGCTCAAGCCGCACACACGGCGGCTCCCGAGCGCGCGTCACGTCCCGATGTTCGCGTCATCCCCGGTCAGCGCACGTCAAATCCAGCTCTGCAATCGATTTCGCCCGAGTATGCCTTTGCCTTCAAGCTCGCGATCATTCTCATCGTCACCATTGCTGTGCTCTGCTCCGTGCGCGTATGGTTATCGGCGGCGACGGTCGCTCGGCTCGACAACGTCAATGCCATCGAGAGCACGCTTACAAGTGCCCAGGCAAAGACCAACGAGCTCGAGATTCAGCACTCGATACTGTCAAGCTCGACGCGCATCGAGGAGGAAGCGACCAAGATCGGCATGGTGGCACCCGAAAACGTCATGTACCTGAAAATCGTCGTTCCCGGCAAGGTCGTTTTGAACGCGGATGGATCCATATCGCTTGCCGGCACGCTCCAAAACGTCGAAGATTACATTGCCCTGACGAAAGGCTAGGTAGCTGACGATGGGGCGCAATCAAGACAGAACGCGGCACGCGACGCCAGAGCGATGGTCCAGAGATTGGATCATCCTCGTGCTTTTTGCGGCAGTTCTTGCCGCCATCGTCGCGAACCTCATATACATCCAGGTCATCCGCGGGCCAGAGTATGCGCGTATGGCCGAGGCATCCCATACGACCGAGGTGAGCCTATCGGCGCGCCGCGGCACGGTCTATGACCGCAACGGTGAGGTCATCGCCTCCAACGTCGACGCGACCACCATCTACGTCAACCCCCAGGAGGTGACCAACGCGGAGCGTCTTGCGAGCGTGCTCGCCGAGGTGCTGGGGCCGGAAAGTGGCAAGAGCAAGGAGGATTACCTCAAGCTCGTCGACCAGTCTGAGCTCTCGTTTGCCTACATCCAGCGCAAGGCGGACGTGACGCTCGCCAACACGCTCAAGGAGCGTCTAACTGACGAGAAGCTCAAGGGCATCCACTATCTTGATGACACGAAGCGCGTATATCCCAACGGCGAGGTCGGTAGCCAGATCATCGGTATGGTCGACATCGACGGCAAGGGCATCTCGGGCCTCGAGCTCGAGTATGACGAGCTGCTCAAGGGCGAGGACGGCTCCATCGTCTTCGAGCGCGGCATGAACGACATTCCCATCACCAATGGCGAGACTTCTCGCACAGAGACGGTTGATGGTACGGACATCGTGACGAGCGTCGATATCAACCTCCAGAAGCTTTGCGAGGAGCTGCTTCTGGATGCGATCGTGGGCACCGAGGCACAGGGCGGTAGCGTGACCGTCATGGATGCGAGTAACGGTGAGATCTATGCAGCGTGCTCGTATGCAAAGAAGAGCAACGAGGAGCTCGAAGCCGAAACCGCCGCCGCGCAGCGCAAGGTTGACGAGGCCCAAGCAGCCGGCCAGTCCCTCGACGTCAATCCGCTCGACACGCTGGTTGATTACAAGCTCGAGGTAGGCAAACTCGCACCGGTGACCGACATCTACGAGCCGGGTTCGACCTTTAAGGCGTTCACGGCCTATTCGGTGCTGGCGAACAACCCCAACATTACGCCTGCGTCGACCTATACGGTGCCCTACGCGCTTGAGGTGTACGACACGGTCATAACCGATTCTCATGACCATCCGGTACAAGACATGTCGCTGCGCGCGATTCTCGCCGATTCGTCGAACACGGGCACGACGCTCGTGTCCCGCGAGGTTCAGACAAGCCAGCTCTATGACACATATCATGCGTTCGGCTTTGGCCAGAAGACGGGATGCGACTTTCCCGGAGATACGGCAGGCCAACTCGAGGAGTCCAAGGATTGGGACGGCGTGCAGAGCGCGACGGTCACCTTCGGACAGGGCCTCACGGTGACTCCCTTGCAACTCGTGCGCGCTTACGGTGCCCTTGAGCAAGGTGGCGTGCTCACGACACCCCACTTCCTCATCGACGTTCCAAACGATGCCGAGAAGGCGCAAAGCCTCATGGCTAGCCTGACCAAGCGCGAGAACGTTGCCGATGCCGGTACGTGCGACGAAGTGAGCGAAATGCTGACTTCGGTCGTGACTGAGGGTACTGGCGAGGCGGCGGCCGTCGAGGGCTTTTCCGTTACGGGCAAAACGGGCACGGCCGAGATCGCGAGTACGTATGGCGGCTACGAGGAGAATGCCTACATCATGTCTTTTTGCGGCTGGCTGCATGGCTCGTCGAGCGATCTCATCTGTCTTGTGACGATTAACAGGCCCCTGACCATGCTGGGCGCCGGCGGTCTGTGTGGACCGGTGTTCTCCCAGATCATGAGCTATGCGGCGACGCGCTACCAGATAGACGCGCAGGGTAAGTAGACGAAGGTGGGAAAGAAGACGATGACGAGGATATGCAATATTGAATCGGTGTTCGCGGGCGTGCCGCATACGGCACTGCATTGTGATAACGGACCTTATGAGGTCAGCGCCATCGAGTTCTCCTCGCGTGACGTCACGCCGGGTGCCTTGTTCTTCTGCGTTCCCGGTACTGTTGTCGATGGACACGATTTTGCCGCCGATGCGCTTGAGCGTGGTGCTGTCGCCCTCGTCGTCGAACGCGAGCTCGATCTCGATGCCCCGCAGTTCCTTGTCGACGATGCCCGCTCGGCTCTCGCGCTATGTGCAGCCAACTTCTACGGAACTCCTTCGCGCAAGCTCGATGTCGTTGGAATCACCGGTACGAATGGCAAGACGACGACTTGCTTTCTCGTCGAGCATCTCGTGCGCCACGTTGGTAAGCGTGCCGGTCTCATCGGGACGGTCGAATGTCATGTTGCTGACGAAGTCTGTCCTTCGTTGCACACGACGCCCGAATCGCGTGATTTCCAGGCCCTGCTCGCGCGCATGGTCGACGCTGACGTCGACGTGTGCGCTTGCGAAGTGTCGAGTCATGCGCTCGACCTGGGCCGCGTCAAGGGAACCTATTTCGCTGTCGCTGCGTTCAGCAACCTTACGCAAGATCACCTCGACTATCACAAGACGATGGAGGACTACTTTGCCGCCAAGGCACGTCTCTTCACCGAATATGAGCCCGCCGCCTGTGTCATCTGTACGGATTCGAATGCCGGAAAGCGCATGGCGCAGCTTGTCGCTGACGCGGGGCAAACGCTGTATCGCGTCGGTTCTGACGCCGATTGCGACGTGCGCCTCGTGGAGGCACGCTTCGATGCACGTGCCACGCGCATCGATCTCGAGGCATGCGGCGAGTGGCTGCACGTCACCTTGCCGCTCGTCGGCCGCTTCAACGTCGAGAACGCACTTGTCGCCTTCGGCATCGGCATTGCACTCGGTTTCACCAACGAGGCCATTGTCTCGGCCCTTGAATCCGCTCCCCAAGTTCCCGGTCGCCTTGAACGCGTCGTGGGAGCACGGGGTACGCATCCAAGCTTCGGCGTGCTCGTGGACTACGCGCATACGCCTGACTCGGTCGCTAAGGCCATCGATGCCGTGCGTGCCGTGACCGATGGTCGCGTGCTCTGCGTCTTTGGGTGCGGAGGTGATCGCGATCATGGCAAGCGCCCCAAGATGGGCGCCGCGGCCCTAGCGGCTGACTTCGCCATCGTTACGAGTGATAACCCGCGCACGGAAGATCCCGATGCGATCATCGCGCAGATTCTCACTGGCATGGAAGGTCACGAAGAGCGCTACGCAGTAATGCCTGATCGTGCCGAGGCGATACGCTTTGCCATTGGCGAAGCACAACCAGGCGACGTCGTCCTCATCGCCGGCAAGGGGCATGAGGACTATCAGATCATAGGGAACGTCAAACACCACTTCGACGATCGCGAGATTGCCGCAGCGGCAATCGAGGAAATGAGGTCCTAGGATATGGAAATCTCGGTTTCTGATATTGCCAAGGTCACGGGTGGCAAGTTCATCGGTGATGAGTCGGCTCTGCGTCGCATCGTCTCCGGGCTTACGTGGGATTCGCGTACCATCATGCCCGACAACGCCTTTCTCGCCATGCCGGGTTTGCGCGTAGATGGCAATGACTTCATTCGCGGCGCGATCCAGCGCGGTGCCGGGGTCATCGTCTGCACCCGCATGCCGTCCGATAACGTCATCGCCGTTGCTGGCGAGTTCGCTTGTCCGATGGTCGTCGTTGATGACGGCGTCGACGCTCTCGAGAAGATTGCGGGTTTCTGGCGCGACAAGCTACACGCAATCGTCATCGGGGTCACGGGCTCCACAGGTAAGACCTCGACGAAGGACTTCCTGCGCTCCGTGTTCTCGCAGCACTTCAAAACGGCGGCAACGCAGGGCAACCAGAACAACGAGATCGGCGTTCCGGCAACGATTCTGGCAGCTGACGAGGACACCGAGGTCCTCATCGTCGAGCTCGGCATGCGCGGCATGCATCAGATCGAGCACCTGTGCACCTTCGTCAAGCCGAGCATAGCCGTCGTGACCAATGTCGGCGTGAGTCACATGGAGCTACTCGGTAGCCGCGAGAACATCGCACATGCCAAATCTGAGCTTCTGTCAGCATTGCCCGACACGGGTTTCGCCGTGCTCAATGCTGATGACGAGTTCACGCCGCTGCTCGAAAGTTTCTCGCAGGTCGAGGAGCGCGGCGTCAAGGTACATAGCTACGGCTTTTCGCCCGATGCCGAGGTGCGCGCGACGAACGTAAGCTACGATGCGGAGGCCTGCGCAGGCTTCGAAGTGGTTGTGGGATCGGCCAATCCCGTAGCCGTCACGCTTTCCATTCCCGGTGAGCACAACATCTTCAACGCCCTTGCCGCTTATACGGCTGGCCTTAACATGGGCATCGAACCTGACGACATCGCACGTGGTCTTGCCGAAGCCAAGGCAAGCGGCATGCGTATGGAAATCATGCACACACCTGATGGTGTGACCGTCATCAATGACGCATACAATGCCAATCCAGATTCGATGCGTGCCTCTATTAGCACGCTTGTGACGCTTGAAGGTACTGGCAGGCGTATCGCGGTTCTCGGGGACATGGGTGAGCTTGGTTCTGATGAGTATCAGTTGCATGTTGACGTGGGAACCTTTGCAGCACAGGCAGACCTTGATATGCTCGTGTGCGTGGGAACTCTCAGCGTTGGCATCAAGTCAGGAGCGCTTGCGGCGGATATGGATGCAACGCGTGTCAAGAGCCTTACGGGCGTTGAGGAGGCGCAGCAATTCCTCGAAAAGTACGTTCAGGAAGGTGACATCGTTCTTGTGAAGGCATCGCGTTTCATGGAGTTGGAGCGCATAGTCAAGGGGATAGTGCACGAATGATCAGCATATTTAGCCAATACCCGACGTATCAGGTCTTCCTCGCCTTCATCATTTCGATGGCGCTGACCATGATCGTCATGCCGTTTTTCATAAGGTTGCTCAAGGTTCGTCAGATCGGCCAGCAGGTACGTGCGGACGGACCGCAAGGTCATCTCGTCAAGCAGGGCACGCCGACAATGGGTGGTATCGTCATCCTGCTCATGATGACAGCATCGATCTTTCTCGTGGGTGCACCTGATCCGCCATTGCTGCTCATCTTGGCCGCAACGTTGCTCACGGGACTACTCGGCTTCATTGATGATATCTCCAAGGTCGCCAAGGAGCGCTCCCTTGGCTTGTTACCCTATCAAAAGATGATTGCCCTCACGCTCATCTCCGTCGCGTTTTGCCTTATCGCGGTCAACTACCTGGACATCGAGCCCTACGTGGCCATTCCCTTCACGCAGTTCAGGCTCGATCTGGGCGTGCTCACGACCGTACTGCCCTTTGGGGATGGCTTCGAGATTCCCTGGCTCTACGTAGCCTTCGTCTTCTTGCTCATGGCCGGCATGGCCAATGCCGTAAACCTCACCGATGGCCTTGATGGCCTTGCCGGCGGCGCCATCATGATCGTCATGCTCATCATGGCAGCCGTCGCGTTTCGCACGGGTCGGCTCGATGTTGCCGTCTTCGCGACCGCTGCCGCCGGTGCCTGTGTTGGCTTCCTCTGGTTCAACTGCTACCCGGCGAGCATATTCATGGGAGATACGGGTTCACTGGCTCTCGGCACGGCGTTTGCCGCCATTGCGGTTATCACCAAGACCGAACTTTTCAGCATCATCATCGGCGGTCTCTTCGTCGTCGAGGCACTGTCCGTCATGATTCAGGTCCTCTACTTCAAGCGCACGCGCAAGCGTGTCTTTCTCATGGCGCCGTTGCATCACCACTTCGAGAAGAAGGGCTGGTCGGAAACGAAGGTTGTCATTCGCTTCTGGATCATCACCGGTCTGTGCGCTGGCGTTGGCTTCGCCGTCTACTTCATTAGCTCGATGTGATGGGAGTGAGCATCATGCCTTTGACCCTCGTCCTCGGACTCGGAAAAAGCGGTATCGCTTCGGCACGTCACGCGCTGGCGGCAGATGACGATCTTGTCATCTATGCAGGTGCGGCAAGTGATGCGACGCGTACGGCCGCGCGGGAGTTCGAACAGGCCGGCGTCGAGGTCATATTCGATGTCGAGGATGTCGAGGGCCATTTCGACACGTGCATCGTATCGCCTGGCATTCCCGAAAGCGGCTCCTTCTACGGGAGCGCCAAGAAGGCGAGTGACGAGATCATCAGCGAGCCTGAATATGCATGGCGCATATCTCCGCAGGCTTGGATTGCCGTGACGGGCACCAATGGCAAGACGACGACCACCTCGCTCACGACGCATTTGCTCAATTGCTGCGGCAAGCCCGCGCATGCGTGTGGAAATATTGGTGCGACTTGCGTTGAGGCCGTCACGAATCGAGGCGACGGCGAGACGCTCGTTGCCGAGATGTCGTCCTACCAGTTGGCCTCCACCGTGGATTTTGCCCCGCAGGTCGCTATCTTGCTTAACATCACGCCTGATCACATCGCCTGGCATGGCAGCTTTGACGCCTATGCGCGGGCGAAGTTCAAAGTCTTCGCGAACATGTCTGCCGACTCGACGGCCGTCATCACCGATGCTGTTATCGGGGCCTACCCCGAGCTTCACGCGCTGCTGGACGAGCATGGCGTCAAACTCGTGTCCGTCGGCTCCGAGCGCGAGGCTTCCTGCGCTTTCGCGGATGATGACGGCACGCTCGTCATCAAGGACGGGCAGGGGAGGTGCATCGAGCTTGCGCAGGCAGACGAGCTTGCGATCAAAGGTGCCCATAACATCGAAAACGCCCTTTGCTCCGCAAGTGCCGCGTTCGCGTGTGGATGCGAGCCTGCGTGCATTCGCGAAGGCCTCGTGAGCTTCAAGCCGCTCGAGCATCGTCTCGAGCCCTGCGGTACGATTGACGGCGTCGATTTCTTCAACGACTCCAAGGCGACCAACGTCGACGCAACGCTCAAGGCGCTCACTGCATTTCCCGATCGCAAGGTCGTGCTCTTGCTCGGCGGTCGTGACAAGGGCACCGAGCTTGACGAGCTCGTCACGGCATGCGCGCGAACCTGCAGTGCCATTGTCGCGTATGGCGAGGCTGGTCAGCGTTTCTATGACGCCTTTGCCGCGAGTCCCACCGCGCGCTATCTTGAACCAGGTATGGCCGAGGCGCTTGATCGCGCTTGCGATATCGCTCAGTCCGGCGAGGCCATCGTCTTGTCACCCGCTTGCGCTTCCTTCGACGAGTTCGATTCGTTCGAGCACCGTGGCCAGGTCTTCAAGGAATGCATAGCGCTCAGAATGCGAGCGTAGCTTGTCATGGCACGCAGGCAGACGACATCGAATCCGGCTCCCAAGTCCCAGGCCAAGGCTAGCTCCTCGCGTCTGCTCTCGGAGCCGGCTGCGATCATGACGCCGCGCCTGCTTTTCATCTTGAGCGTGGTTGCGCTGTGCATACTCGGCCTGGTCATGGTCTACTCGGCTTCTTCGATCACGGCCTACAACGAGTTCGGAGATGCCGCGTACTACGTCAAACGCCAGGCGGCCTTTCTCGCCATCGGCCTCGTGCTTTGCATCATTTGCTCGCGCATACCCTATTCGGTTTGGAGTCTGCCGGCGGTTTTCATCACCTTCTGGGCGATATCCGTTGCCATGCTTTCGCTCACGGCATTCGGCATGGGCATCACCGCGCTGGGCGCCGAGCGCTCCATCGTTATCGCCGGTTTCAACCTGCAGCCAGCCGAGTTCGCGAAGATCACCGTGCTCATTGCCGTTGCTTCCATCGTTCAGATGCGCATGAATGGCATGATTGACGGACGTCGCTTCATCGTCATCATTCTCGTGGCGACCATCATTCCCCTTATCTTGATTTATCGCCAACCCGACCTGGGCACGGCTATCATCTTGGCTGTCGGTCTTATCGCACTTGCCTTGCTTGCGGGCATATCGTGGAAGATTGTCGGCCTGATTCTCGGTGTCGTCATTGCCTATATCGTTGTGGCCTGCATCACGCAGCCCTATCACCTCGACCGCATTGTCTCCATGCTCGATCCGTGGGTTGATCCACAAGGTGACGGCTATCAGGCGATTCAGTCGCTCTACGCCTTCGGCAGCGGTGGCATTTTTGGCACGGGCCTTGGCCTATCGCGTCAAAAGTATCTCTACCTGCCCTATGCACATACCGATTTCATTTACGCCATCGTCGGCGAGGAGCTTGGTCTCATCGGTGCCGTCTTCGTAGTGGTGCTCTTCGGTCTCTTCGTCTTTGCCGGTATGCGCATCTGCCGCAATGCTCCGGATATGCTTGGCTGCATGCTCGCAGGTTCCTTCACGGTCATGATTGGTTTCCAGGCATGCGTGAACATGGCCTGCGTGACGGGTATCGCACCTGTGACCGGTAAGGCGTTGCCGCTCATCAGCTATGGTGGCTCGTCGATGCTCGCCACGATGATCATGATTGGCATTGTCTTGTCCGTGTCGTTTCGCTCCAAGGTCGGTATGAGCTACGAGCGCAAGCGTGATAATTTCGTCGTCATCGACGGCAAAAAAGATACGCGTGCCGATGAGACGCCCAAGCACCCGCCGCGCGGCAACGTAATCTCACTGCATGGCCTCGCACGCGAGCATGCTGCGGTCTCGCCGCCTGCGCGTCCGGTGGCGTCAAGAAAGACGTCGGCTCGCCCGGTCACAGAAACCCAATACGCAAGCGCGGCATTGTCTTCGCAAATTCGTCAAGGTGGCTATGCGACGCTCAGGAGCAAGCGTGGCTCTGCCTTCAGACGCTAGTCCGCACCGATGCCTCGTACTGTTGCATGCGGCGTTATGGGGTACACTGCTCGAAACGTCTGAAAGGGGTATGCCGTGTATTTCGTCATTTCAGCTGGCGGTACCGCCGGTCACATCAATCCGGCGCTTGCGGTAGCCGATGAGCTTCGTCGACGCGGCCACGAGATCCTTTTCGTCGGCACGCCCGACCACATCGAGTCGCGGCTCGCTACCCAGGAAGGCTTCGAATTCGTAGGTTTCGCGGTTAGCGGTTTTGACAAGGCGCATCCCCTCACGCTTGTAAGCTCGGGCGCCAAGCTACTCAAGGCCACCCGTGCTGCCAAGAAGCTCTTCAAGTCCAAGCGCCCTGACGCCGTCGTCACCTTTGGTGCCTACGTGTCCATACCGGTCGGCAGAGCTGCCTTCGAGATGGGCATTCCTCTCATCATCCACGAGCAGAACTCGGTGCCTGGCATGGCTAACGTATACCTTGCCAAGCATGCCACGGCCATCGCGCTCACCTATGCCGAAAGCGCCAAAGGTCTCGAAGGTCCGTGCGAGCCGGTCATTATCGGTAATCCCGTGCGCGCATCGTTCGAGACATGTTCACGTGCGGAGGCGCGCTCCTCGCTCGACATCCCCGATGATGCGCTCGTCTTGCTCGTCATGGGAGGAAGTCTCGGTGCTCGGCATGTGAACCAGGCGATATGCGACATGAAAGAGAGTCTGCTTGCCATTGACGGCCTCGTCGTCATCCAATCGACGGGCGAAGGCGATTACGAGCGTGTGCTCGAGCAGCTTGAGCTCAGTGACGAGGAACGGAAGCGCTGGCGCGTTTCATCGTACATCGATTCGATGAACGAGGTACTCGCCGCGAGCGATCTGGTCATCAGCAGGGCCGGAGCTTCATCGGTTGCCGAGATCATGACGGTTGGCGTACCTTCGGTGCTCATTCCATATCCGTACGCGCGCGGCGATCACCAGACGCTCAATGCGAGGTCGTGCGTTGCGGTAGGTGCGGCACGACTCGTGAGCGACGCCGATGTCGAGACAGCGGAGTTTTCTGATTTGGTTATCAAGCTTCTCGATGATGCGGCATGTCGTGATACCATGGCTGAGGCCTGCAAGAAGCTTTCCGGCTCGGACGCGCGCGTGCGGCTAGCCGATATAGTCGAACAACGTGCACGGGGAAACAATGGTAGATAAACCTAGCAAGATACATTTCATTGGCATCGGCGGCGTCGGCATGTCGGGCATCGCGCTCGTCGCGAAGTCACGCGGCGTGGCAGTTAGCGGCTCGGACATGAAGGAGTCGCGTGCCACCAAGCGTCTTGTTGATGCTGGTGTCGATGTCATGATCGGGCACGATGCGGCAAATCTTGCCGATGATCTTGATGCGGTTGTCATATCGAGCGCCATTCCCGAGAAAAACCCCGAGCTCGCCGAGGCGCGTCGTCGCGGCATTCCCGTCTGGCATCGTTCCCAGGCGCTCGCCTCGCTTGGCGAGGGAAGAAAGACGCTCGCCTGCGCCGGTACGCATGGCAAGACGACCAGCTCCTCGATGTTGGCGACCACGATTGACCGCATGGGACTCGATCCGAGCTTCGTCATCGGCGGCACGGTTGACGGTTATGACACGAACGCCAAGAGCGGAACGGGTGAGTACTATATCGTCGAAGCTGACGAGTCCGATGGTTCATTCGTACACCTCTCGCCTTATGTTGCGCTCGTCACCAACATCGAACCCGACCATCTTGACCATTACGGCAGCCTTGAGGCGATTTACGAGGCGTTTGCCGACTTTCTGGCTTTGTTACCCGATGAGGGTGCAGCCGTCGTCTGCGCGGATAACCCGCGCCTTGCGCAGATTGCGCGTGAGGTCGGCAAGCGCACCGTCGTCTATGGCGAGAAGGGAAGCGCGGACTGTGACGTATGCTTCGAGGTTACCGGTAGGCGTGGTCTTGGCTATGCCTTTACCGTGAGTTTTCCCGATGGCACGAGCGTCGAGACCGAGATCACCAAGAACCCGGGACGTCATAACGTCCTCAACGCAACGGGCGTGCTCGGTGTGGTATGGGCCTGCGGGCTCGATGTCGCTGCAGCCGCCCGGGCGCTCTCGACCTTCAGCGGCGTGCGCCGGCGTTTCGACCTTGTGGGCGAGGCTGATGGTGTCACGGTTGTCGATGACTACGCACATCATCCCACCGAGATACAGGCCACGATACGAGCTGCGTCCAAGCTCGACTTCAAGCACGTGCACGTGCTGTTTCAGCCGCATCGCTATTCGCGCACCGAGTCGCTTGCACGCGAATTCGGTCCGGCGTTCGACGATGCTGATTCCGTCATTGTCATGGACGTGTATCCAGCTGGCGAGATGCCCATACCGGGCGTCAACGGAAAGACAGTCATCGATTCCATCTTGCGCCACAATCCGCGTCAACAGGTCGCATGGCTGCCACATCGCCCCGAGATTATTCCCTTCCTGCAGCATAAGCTGATGCCGGGCGATCTCATCATCACCATGGGCGCTGGTGACGTGACGACGATGGCACCGTTGCTCACGCAGGCTCTGGCCGGGGAGTAGGATTGCTTCTTGAGCACCTTTGACGCATACATCCGCCTGGAGGGCACTCTGCGCGGCTCCATCAAGTGCGATGAGGTCATGTCGCGTCATACGACCTATCACATCGGAGGACCGGCTGCGCTCTTCGTCGAGTGTGCTTCCGTCGCCGATCTTGCGTTGACGCTTGAGGTGCTCGCCGAAGAGGGCGTCGCGTGGACCATCGTCGGCAAGGGGAGCAACCTGCTTGTCAGCGATGGCGGCTACGATGGCGCTGTGATTGTGCTCACGGGCGAGTTTGCCCGCGTGGATTTCGGCGGGCTTGACGAGCAGGAAATCGCCGAGCTCGCGCTTGCGCATAAGCTACACGTGACAGCTGGCGCGGGCGTTCCCCTCGCACGCCTTGTGCAGCGGGCCTATGGCTACGGGCTATCGGGTCTTGAGGCCATGGCGGGCATTCCCGGCTCTGTCGGTGGTGCCATCTTCATGAACGCCGGCACGGGCGATGATTGGATTGGTTCGCGTGTCGCGCACGTCACGGCATATAAGCCCGGCACAGGATTGCATATCATCTACGGCGACGAGATTGACTGGCAATACCGTTCGAGCAATCTCGATGCAGACGAAATTATCGTCGAGGTAACCCTTGTTCTCAAGGTCTCGAACAAGGGCAAAATTGCCGAGACGATGCAGGACCTTCTCGATGCGCGCTCCGAGCGTCAGCCGCTTTCCTCCTATAGTTGCGGAAGCGTGTTCAAGAACCCTGAAGGTAAATCTGCCGGTGAGCTTATACGTTCCTGCGGTCTTGCAGGCGCGTCATGCGGCGATGCGCATATCTCGACTCTGCATTCGAACTTCATCGTGAACGACGGATCGGCATGTGCCGATGATGTTCTCGCGCTCATGCGCCTTGTGCGTGATCGCGTGAAGGAGTGTTATGGCATCAGGCTCTCGCCCGAGGTCAAGTTCCTCGGATTCCCGTTCTAGACGGGGCAGAAAGCAGAATACGGGCGCAAATTCGCGGGCAAGACGCTCTTCTGTCAAGGCGCGTCAGAACAAGGGCTTTGCGCGTGTCCAGCGCACCAACAAGGCACGTCAATCATCCGAAAACGCCCAGAAGCAGGCGCGCGAATCCCGCAGGCAAGTGGCGGAAAAGGGCAGGCGTGCCGGTGACATTCGCGCCGAACAACGCGCCAAGCGCCAGCGATGGCAGTACTTGCGCTATATCGCCCGCATCGCCATCGTCATCGCTGCCATACTGCTTATCATCTTCGGAGGCATCTTCATCTATCGATCGGATCTGTTTCACGTCAATAACGTGCAGGTTAACGGATCAGCACATCTCACGAGCCAGGAGATTACGAGCATCGCGGCCGTCTCGGACGATTCGACGCTGCTGCGTCTGGACTCAAAGGGTATCAAGGAGCGTCTCGAGGATAACGCTTGGGTGCAGGAGGCTTCCATACATCGCGTCTTTCCCGACACCATCGTGATTGACATCAAGGAGCGCGAGCCGGGCGCCGTGGCCAAGATCAACGATAAGTCGAACTGGGTCATTTCGACCGATGGTGCCTGGCTTTCCGCTGCCACGACCGATGACTGGGAAAACGCGATGAAGATCATCGACGTATCGCCCTCGATGCCGGCACCTATCTCCGGCAGTATCTGCACGGATGGCGGTATCAACAATGCGCTCGATATTCTCAATTCCATCAGTGACGATTTGCGTTCGCGCATCGTGAGCATCTCGGCCGAGTCCTCCATCAAGACTTCGCTTAATCTTGAAGACGGTGTGACGGTCGCCTTCGGTGACTCGAGCGACATTGAGGTCAAGGAGGCGGTTATCAACTCCCTTCTCGACGAATACGAGGGCAAGATCTCCTACATCAACGTTCGTGTTCCCACGCGTCCTACCTATCGCATGCTCGAAGGAGAGTAAGCGCTTGCTGACCATTTACGGGAGAATGGTGGTCATTTTAGGACGAAAGGTCTTTGTTGGAATAAATTATTCAAATCACTAGATTTGGCTAGAATATATAGAGAAAATCATGCGATTTTTACCTAAAAAATGCTTGATACCGTGGCGTTACTTTGCACGAAGTGTATACTTGTCTGGACTAATTTCCGACTGTTAAGCAGACTAAATGGAGCACAAAAAGGAATCTTGACCGATGACGAAGATTCCTTAAACGTAGGAAGGACTGACATGCCCGAGTACACAGGATCAGACCATCTCGCCGTAATCAAGGTGGTCGGCGTTGGCGGTGGTGGCACGAATGCCGTTAACCGCATGGTTGAAGCCGGCGTCAAGGGCGTCGAGTTCATAGCCATTAATACCGATAGGCAGGCGTTGCTCATGTCCGATGCGGACCGCACGGTTCACATCGGCGAGGAGCTCACTCGTGGTCTTGGTGCCGGAGCCAATCCAGAGATTGGCGCTCAGGCCGCCGAGGAGTCCCGTGCCGATATCCGCGATGCGCTCGCAGGGGCAGACATGGTCTTCGTCACAGCGGGCGAGGGCGGCGGAACGGGAACGGGCGCCGCTCCCGTCGTGGCAGAGATTGCCATGGAAGAGATCGGAGCGCTCACCGTTGGCGTCGTCACCAAGCCCTTCGGCTTTGAAGGGCGCAAGCGCATGAACCAGGCCGAGGAAGGCGTCGCCCTGCTCGCCCAGAAGGTCGACACGCTCATCGTCGTTCCCAACGATCGACTGCTTCAGGTCATCGAGAAGCGCACGTCCATGCTCGATGCCTTCCGCATCGCCGATGACATTCTGCGTCAGGGCACCCAGGGTATCACGGATCTCATCACGATTCCCGGTCTCATCAACCTCGACTTCGCTGATGTCCGTGCCATCATGAAGGACGCTGGCTCGGCCATGATGGGCATCGGCATCGCCTCGGGCGAGAACCGTGCGGCGGATGCCGCCAAAGAGGCCATCTCCTCCAAGCTCCTCGAGTCTTCCATCGTTGGTGCTGACCGCATTCTGTACTCCATCACAGGCGGCAGCGACATGAGCCTGCAAGAAATCGACGAGGCTTCCCAGATTATCAATTCCGCGGCCGATGAGGACGCCAACATCATCTTCGGCACCGTCATTGACGAGTCCATGGGCGATCAGATTCGCGTCACCGTCATCGCTACGGGCTTCGACGGTACCGAGCAACAGGCGAGTATGGATCTTGGCGGCAAGCCGAGCGTGAGCCAGACCTTTGCTGCCTCTGCCGCCGAGGATAGCCTCACGCCCGCCTTCGACGACGATATCCCTGACTTCCTCAAGCGCAGTCGCTACTAATGACTGCCGAGGCTTACACGTCTCGCATGAATGCAGATGAGACTCTCCGCCTGCCGCTGCCGCGGTTGGCGGAGAGTTCCTTTTATGGTGACGGATTCGTGTTGCCCGTCTTGACCGATGAGGCGCTCTTCGAGGCGTGCGGCACACGGATTGCGTTCACCTCACGCGCTGGGGGAGTGAGCAAGGCCCCGTATGCCTCCCTCAACCTCTCGTATGCAGTGGACGATACCGTCGACTCGGTCGACGTCAACAGGGCCCGGCTTTGCGAGGCGCTTGGTGCCCATAATTATTCCTCATGTCTAGTTTCTCCGTTTCAGATTCATGGTAGTGAGATCATCGAAATTAGACAGATTGCCGAAGCACAAGAGCGTGCGGCGCAAGGGGCGGATGGTATCGTGTGCACGCAGCAAGATGTTCCGGTGCTGCTGTGCTTCGCAGATTGCGTGCCGGTGATACTCGTTGCGCCAGACGGATCCTTTGCTGTCATTCACTCCGGATGGCGTGGATCCATCGCCTCGATTGCCGGCATCGGATTACGCAGATTACAAAATGCAATATGCTGCCCAATTTCGGCAATAAATTGCTATATTGGTCCGCACATCGGTTCTTGTTGCTATAAAGTTGCCGATGAGCTCATTAGGCAATTTGTTGCTGAATTTGGTGAGAGCTGTGATGCAGGTGATGGACATCTCGACCTTGCGGCAGCCGTTACAGCTTCGCTCGTGAGCGCGGGAGCGTCGACGCAAAGAATCGTGCACGCGAACCTCTGTACCTCATGCCACCATGACGAGTACTATTCGTATCGAGCCGATCGCGGTGTCACGGGTCGGCATGCGGCGTTCGCCATTCGAAAAGAGGAAGTATGAGTCTGGAGAAGCGTTGGAACGAAACTAGTGCGGATGTCGCACATATATGTATGGGTTGCGGCAGAAGCCCGCAAGACGTGAAGATCATCGCCGTGAGCAAGACGGTCGAGCCTCCTGTCGTCGGCGAAGCCATCGCATGCGGTGTGACGGATTTCGGCGAGAACCGTGACAAACCCTTCAACGAGAAGGTCGCCTTGTACCCCCAGGCGCGCTGGCATTTCATTGGAACGTTGCAATCCAACAAGGCACGCCATGTCGTCGGCAAGGCGCATCTCATCCACTCGCTCGATCGCAGCTCGCTTCTCGATGCCATCGAGAAGGCGGCAGAGAACATCGATTGCATCCAAGACGTGCTCGTAGAGGTTTCGGTTTCGGGTGAGAAGAGCAAGGGTGGCATATCCCCCGACGATCTTCCCGCCTTCCTCGAGCGCATCGCGCAATGCGAGCATGTCGCCTGCAAGGGGCTCATGACCATGGCTCCACAAGGCGATATGGATATTGCCCGAAAAACATTTGCCGGCTTGCAAAACTTAAGCCAGATGATGTCAAAATATTGCGATGAGCGTGATAGTATTTCCATGAGCGAACTATCGATGGGTATGTCAGAAGACTACCCCGTGGCAATCGAGGAAGGCGCCACCATGGTTCGCATCGGTAGAAGGATTTTTGACGATAACTTCACGGCACTCTAGCGTCGGCTTGTACCTAGGTGCCTGTTTCATATGAGCGAGGCACTGACTATGAGTCTTTTGGGCGGTATGAAGGACCGGCTCGGATTTGGCGGAAAACCGGAATGGGCTGACGACGAGGCCGAGTACTACGAAGATGACGTCATGTACGACGACGAGTACGATGATTATGGAGATACGGGCATAGATGACAGGCGTGGCGGCACCAGTCGTCGCAACGAGGTTATCTCGTTTGATTCCTATAATCCCAGTAATTTCGAGCATGTGACGCTATCGTCTGACCGCAAACCGCGCGTCGCCTCCTACGACAGTCTCGATAGCTCGGCACGTGCGCGTGGCTATTCCTCTTCGCGCTCCTCATCGAGTTCGTATGGCAGGAATATTGGCACCTCCGCGTCCAGGCGCGATTCGTCGCGCTCGGTGGGCGAGCCCACCTGGTCTGCTCCGCAGGATCCGTCATTTCTCGATTCGCCGGCTCCGGCGCGCCAGAGCCGCGACCCGTACGCGTCACTCGGTTCCGATTTCCTCAAGATCAAAGGCGACCCTGCTGGTCGTCTCGAGATCGTATGCCCCAAGGCCTATGCCGACATCGAGAAGGTCGCCAATGCCGCCAAGGCAGGCAAGATCGTCATTCTCAACGTCGTTGACACCAAGGCCTCGCTTGCCAAGCGCATCCTTGACTTCTCGTTTGGTGTCGCAAGCGCGCTCAACCTCAACGTCGGCAAGGCGGCAGAGCGCGTCTTCGTGATTTCGAAGAGCTCCGAGCCTCTGAGCGACGAGGATCGCGAGTACCTCATCGCGCAAGACGTCCTGAAGATGGAAGACGATAACGCACGTTAGGGCAAGATGGAAAACACCATAGCCAACGAATTCAAGACGGTGCTCATCGTAGGCGGTGGTCGCATGGGTCAGGCCATCGCTCAGGGCATACTCCGTATTGACGGTATGTCTACTAGCATGTTGACCATCGCCAATCCCAGTAGCGAGAAGCGTGCGCATATCGAACGCACCCTTCGCGTTCGCACGGTCGAGGACGCCGCGTCCGGTATGCCCGCGCACTGCGTCATCCTGGCGGTTAAGCCCAACAAGATTCCCGATGCATGCGCCTCGCTCGTGGCCGCTGGCATCGATGCCTCCACACTCGTCGTATCCATCGCTGCAGGTGTGTCAACAGACAAGCTTGCCTCCATGCTCGGCGCGGATGTTCCCGTTGTGCGTGTCATGCCCAATACGCCGCTCGTATGCGGAGCCGGCATGTCAGCGGTGAGCGCCGGGTCGTCCGCAAGCGCCTCGGATTGCGAGCTCGTGCGCTCGCTGTTCGCCAGCATGGGACATGCCATCATCGTGGATGAGTCCGAACAGGACATTGTCTGCGCCGTGAGTGGTTCGGGACCGGCTTATTTCGAGCTATTCGCCGAGGTCATCGCCCAGAGCGCGACGGAGCTTGGCATGTGCTACGATGACGCGCTCGAGCTCGTCATGCAGACCATGCTCGGAACGGCGCTTCTCATTACCGAGACGGGTCAAAGCCTGCCCGATGCAATCGACGCGGTGAGCAGTCCCGGGGGTACGACCGTCGCTGCTCTCGATGCTATGCGCGCTCGCGGCGTGCAAGAGGCATTGCAAGATGGCGTCATCGCTGCCGCACGTCGTTCAAAGGAGCTGGGCGCATGATCTCGTCGACACTCGTCTTTCTTCGTTCGCTCCTGCTCGGTATCTGCGACATCTACGTTGCCGTCATCCTCATCTATATCTTGATGAGCTGGCTTCCCAACCATGAGTCCGGTTGGGTTGGAGACATCTATCGCGCCCTTGGCCGCATTTGCGACCCATTCCTCAATATCTTTAGGCGTATAATTCCGCCTATTGGCGGAATGCTTGACATAAGCCCGATTTTCGCGATTATCGTCGTGCAACTGGTGGGCCGGCTCATCGCCGCGCTCCTGTAGGAAAGGAAGATTAAACATGGCCATCACTATGCAGGACATCCAGGAAGTGGGTTTCGAGCACGCACTGCGTGGGTATGATGTTGGACAGGTCGATGTCTTTCTCGAGCGTGTCGCCAATGAAGTCGACGCGATGAACAAGCAGATTGCCGACCTGGAGTCCCAACTCAAGGAGGCTAAGGAAGAGCTTGGCCAGACGCGCGGAGAGCTCGCCGAGGCAAGCGCTGCCTCGGTTGCGGTTCCCTCCGAGCTCGAGCAGGCAAATCTCGTCGAGCGCGAGCTGCGAAGCGAGCTCGAGATCATTCAGGATCGTCTTGCTGCCGCGAACAAGCGTGCCGATGATGCCGAGGCAAAGCTCGGTCCCATGCAAGAGCAGCTCGATGAGAAGAAGAGCCTCGACAATGCCATCGCCGAGGCGTTCATCGCCGCACAGCGCAGCGCTGCGCAAATCAAAGAAGACGCGCGCATCGAGGGTGACCGCATCTATCACGAATCCGAGGCGAAGGCACGCGAGTTCATTCGCGAATCCCTGGCCAAAAAGGCAGCTATCGACAACGAGATCAAGGCACTCAGCGAGTATTCGCAGAAGTTCCGTGAGCAATATCTCGACATGCTCGAGCGTTTTACGGCCCATGCCAAGGAGGAGTTCAGTAACCTCTCCACCCAGGGCGTGACCGAGGCCCAAGTCGAAGCTGAGCTTCCCAAGATTGACATGCGCTCCGTGCGCACGAGTGAGCCTTCGGTTCCCACCATCGAGGAAGATGATCTGCCGCGTCTTACGACTCAGCAGATTCCGCAGATCAACATTCCCTCCATCGTGCCTGAAGATGGTGAATAGGGGAGCATCGTATGCGCTTGCCCGTGCACGTCACGCCCAAGTCCGGGCGCGGTGAGGTCATCGGATGGCGCGATGGAGCTGATGGCCAGCGCGAGCTCGAAGTGAAGGTCAAGGCAGCTCCGGAAAAAGGCAAGGCGACGAAGGAGGCGATCGCTCTGATCGCCTCCTTCTTTGATGTCCCCAAAAGTTCCGTCACTTGCGTACGCGGTGAGACGAGTCGTCACAAGATGTTCGAGGTTCCCGACTCAGTGAGCATAGATACTTAACGTGGGGAAGGGGATTTCGAAGCAAGAGGACGCTCCGCTCCGCTTCGACGATCGCTACACGAAGCGTCCTCATGCCTCGATGTGTCAGGGGCCTGACCCCTGACACATGTGTGTCTTTGCCTGATTTTGCACGAGACGGGAAATCTCCCTTTTTGCCACTCTTCGTTCGCTATAATCAAGCGCGCAAAAGCGGGCTGGACGATCGCGGCACCCGCCCCTTCGTATGGAGGGGCTTAGGGTGATGAGGAAAGTCCGGGCTCCGCGGGGCAGGATGCCGGCTAACGGCCGGGCGGGGTGACCCGACGGATAGTGTCACAGAAAAGAAGACTCCCCATGCAACGCGTGGAGAAAAGCTGAAACGGTGCGGTAAGAGCGCACCAGCGTCACGGTAACGTGGCGGCTTGACAAACCCCATCCGGAGCAAGGGCAAATAGGGATGCCATGAGCTGGCCCGGCTCGCATCCGGGTTGCCTGCTAGAGGACGTCGGCAACGGCGCTCGTAGATAAATGATCGTCTTGAATGACAGAACCCGGCTTATAGGCCCGCTTTTGCTACTGAATCACCCACGCGCGTGAGAAGCCGGCGATTACGTTGTCTTGGCTCTTGCCGCGGCATGCGCCGTTCCACGACTCGGCAAGCGGGATACGCGAGCCGGCGTAGTAGTTGGCGGGATCAGCACAGTAGAAGGTGTCGCTTTCCTCGTCATAGTCGGTGAGCAAAACGGCGTGGGGAACGCTTGGATCGTAGGCGGCGATGCCTTCGGGATGCTGCTCGAGCAACCCACGCAGCGAATCGGCGTTGCCGGTGACATCGATGATGCCGATTTCGTAGCCGCTCGTCGCAAAGTGCCATTTCACACCAGCGGAAGACCAGCCATCGCTTGTGACCGAGTCAAGGCTGACGTCTTGCCAGTCGGCTCTGTCATCGAGGAAGGCGGCGCGGCGTACCATCATCGCAACAGAGGTGATGGTGCAGCGCCCCGAGCCGTTCTGGGCAAAGTAGAAGTCGCCCGCGCGTGATTCATCCGCAAAGGCCTGTTGCTTTGCAGAAATGACGCCATCGGCAAGAGCGTTCGAGATTTGCTCCGACAGTGCGGACGATTCGATGGAAAGCGCTGAGGAGATCTTCTGCGAGAAAAGCTCTGTTTCGTTTGCGTGAGCAGTGGGAGTGAGACAAAGCAACGTGATCAGGGCGAATACGAGGCTCAGGAGGAACGCGGCTACGGTGATGAAGACGCGTGATATGGGGCGTGACATAGTCATCCTTCGGTGTGCATGTTAATGGCTCGGTTACCGGTTTGCCCGAATTTGACGGGTTGCTGCAGTATGGTAGCGGTTCATATGACATCACGCGCATTCTTCTCATGCGCGACACATCATCTGTACGGTTCCTCGACAGTTTCTTCTCGAAACCTTCACATTCGGAGATGCCTAGAAGCGCAGGGCGCACACCCAGTTACCGCCGCTTCCGTAGCTCACGACGGCTCCCGTGTGCGGAGCATGGATGTAGTTCGTACCTCCAGTGGAGATTGCCACATGACCTGGACGCCACAATATGTCACCTGGGGCCGCGTCACTCGGGTTAAGCCGAGCGCGCGCCGCGGCGTATTGCGAACGGTCGTAGTGGGGGAGGCTAATGCCAATTTGAGCGTAGCACCACATGGTGAGGCCAGAGCAGTCAAACGTGTTGGGACCCGAGGCACCCCATACGTAGGGACAACCAAGGCGTGACACTGCGTAGTCGACGACCGAGCCGTGTGAGGGAATGCTCGAACCGGAGCTGTATCCGCCGCCACCGGAACTGCCTGAACCCGAGGAGGGGTTCGACATCGAGGGGGTGTATGCCGCCGATGCAGCTGCCTGGCGCTGGGCTTCCGCCTCGCGCTCTTGTGATATGAGCTGCTGGTACTCGGAGCTCAAGCTGTTGTACTCGGCCTGGTAGGCTGCTTCTTGGGCCTCGATGGAGGCCTTGAGTGTCGCCTGGTTATCGAGTTCAGCCTGTGCGGCCTGTTCGTTGGCATCAAGCTCCTGCTTGGCGGCATCGAGTTGGGCCTTCGTTTCCTTTGCCTCGTTGACGAGTGTCGCATCATCGGCGTTGAGCTGGTCGAGCATATCCCAGGTGCTCGCGAAATCATCGAAGGAACTCGAGCCCATGAGAACGTCAAGATATGAGGTAGCGCCTTCGCGGTACATGGCCGTCGCCCTGTTGCCGAGTCGTCCTTGCAGTGACGAGATCTTGGCCGTCGCCTCGTCAATCTTGCCCTGGCATTCCGCGACTTTGGCCGCCGCCGCATCGTAGGCGTCCTGGGCGGCATTGAACTGGGAGACAGTCTGCTCGAGTTGCGAGGTCATCGAATCGAGGCGAGCCTTTGCAGCTTGCACTTCGGCGCGTTTCTCAGCGCTCGTAACTGCGTTTGCCTGGGGTGTGGCGACAAGGCTCGCGAGCCCCGCCAATCCACCGACGAGTGCGGCGCCCAGAAACGATCTGCGGTTCAGAGATTCTTCCATGTTTTTACCTAAAGTCTTGGTTGGTGATATGCATTGTGCTTTTGAGCTAAAGATTTAAGCAGCATCGTGTCGAGTGCACAAGCTTTCGGCGTATTCCCGACAATTTCACCATGATTTGCCCTATGGATGGCGCTGGCAATGGCTTACGCCTCCGCTTGTCCATGCGCAGAGGGAGATGTCGGTTTGGCATCGAGCTGATGGTATAGAATGACGAGGCAAGTTCGTAACTGTCCCATCGCGTGATTGCGGGTGAGAAAATGGACATAGCAAAGCTCCAGGCTGCGGGAATCGACTATGAGGACGGTTTGCGCCGCTGCGCCGGCAACGATTCGCTCTACGAGCGCCTGCTCGGGATGTTTGCCCAAGACACGAACTATGCCGAATCCCTCGAGGCGTTCGAGCAAAAGGATTGGGATGGCCTTTTCTCGCATATGCACGAAATCAAAGGCATGAGCAGCAATCTCTCGATGACCGAGGTCTATGCGGATGCGGCTGAGATTGTCGCTTTGCTGCGTGCTCAGGATTACGATGCGATTGCTCCGGTCATTGATAGGCTCAAGCTATCCTACGCCACCGCCGTCGAGGCTATTGGCGCGTAACCCGATATGAAATCCAAGGTAATGCAAGCCGCGACAGGGCGGAGTCGACGTGCACGATAAAACCATCCTTATCGCTGATAACTCGATTATCAATCGTATCCAGATGGGTGGCATCCTCGCTTCCGAGTACAACATTCTCGAGGCGGACAATGGATGCGATGCTCTCGAAATCATGCGCGAGCATGGGGAAGACGGCATTGATGCCGTTCTGCTCGATTTGCATATGCCCGGCCAGACCGGATTCGACGTGCTTGCCGAAAAGCAGGCAAATCCCGCCATCGCTGACATCCCCGTCATCGTCATCACTGCTGACAGCGTGACTGCCGCCGAGGTTCATGCCCTTGACGCGGGAGCCGCCGACTTTCTCACCAAGCCCATCGAGCCCGAAATCATGCGACGTCGCATCAGCCTCGTCATCAATGCTCGTGAGCTCGAAGAGCAACGCATGCGCGTGCGCATGCTCGAGGAAGCTGCCTGGATTACTGACCATGATGACCTTACGGGGCTCTATACGCGTAAGGCCTTCCTGCGCGAGATGCAGAACATGATTGATGCTCGTCCCGAGGAGGAGTATCTGCTCGCCGTCTGGGATATCGAGAACTTCAAGTCCTTCAATGAGCTTTTCAGTGCCGAGCTGGGCGACAGGATACTTGTCGAGGCCGCACGCTGCATGAGTGAGCTGTTCGCCAATGGCGGGGTTTATGGGCGTTTGGGCAACGACAACTTTGCTTTTTGCGTCCGGGAAGGCGAGATCGACGTCGAGCAGGTCATGGAGCGCATAACCCACGCCATCAACGCGCTGCTCGCGCAGAGCAACATTGACTTTGCCCCTTCGCTTGCGACGGGCGTCTATCTCATCGACGATACCGACGTCGAGGCGAGCGTTATGCTCGATCGTGCGATGATGGCACGCAACACCATCAAGGGCGACTACGATCGCCATATCGCCCATTACAATTCCGAGCTCACCGACCGCATGCTCGAGGAGCAGGACATTCTCAACAATATGGAGCATGCGCTCGACAATGGTGAGTTTCACGTGCAGCTTCAGCCCGTCTACGGCATTGACTCAAATCAGCCCGTAAGTGCGGAGGCACTCGTCCGCTGGAACCGTCCGGGTCACGGCATCGTTTCCCCTGGCGTTTTCGTTCCACTGTTCGAGAAGAACGGCTTTATCTCGAAGATGGATCACAATATCTGGGAGCAAGTTTGCCAGATTCTTGCCAGCCGCCATGAGCGCGGTCTTCCCGAGATCCCCGTTTCGGTTAATCTCTCGCGCCGCAGTATCTTCGATTCGTCGCTCTACGACGAGATTGTCGCCCTCGTCGAGAAGTATGGCATCGAGCCAAGATTGTTCCGCATCGAGGTCACGGAATCCTCGTATACCGAGAACATTGACCTTGTCGTTTCCATGGTCACGCGCTTGCAAGAATATGGCTTCACCGTCCTCATGGATGATTTTGGCAGCGGGTACTCATCGTTCAACGCCTTTAGTGACATTCCCGTCGATATCCTCAAAGCCGACATGGTCTTCATGCGCAATCTCGAGCACAATCCTCGTGTGGCAAGTGTGTTCACTTCCATCGTGAATATGGCACATGCACTGGGTATTCCCGTGATTGCGGAGGGTGTCGAGACAAAGGAGCAGTACGAGTTCCTTCATTCCGTGGGATGTGATTATGCCCAGGGGTATTTCTGCGCTCGCCCCATGGACCCTGATGCGTTCGAGGCTCATGTCAACGAACGGCTTTCGTGAGTTCTGCCGTTAGACGCATCTTGATGCTGCGCTTCTTTGTGAAAGAGATGGGAAGCGTCGTTTCGGCATAGCTCCAAAAAAATGCACCAATTAGAATTTCTTCTTGCATGCACCCGGTAAAGGTGTATAAAAGTGACCATTACATTCAGAAGGGAAGGGAAACGCCATGAATCCGAACATCAAGGAAATAAGCAACCGGATTCGCTCGATGCGCGAGGATCTCGACCTGTCGCTCCAGGAAATGGCCGAGGCCACGGGACGTACGGTCGCCGAATACGCGGCGCAGGAGTCCGGCGAGGAGGACCTTTCCTTCACCTTCCTATATAAGTGCGCGAACGTCTTTGGCGTCGACGTCATCGAGTTGCTCACCGGCGAGTCTCCGCATTTGCGCGGCTATTCGCTCGTGCGCGCCGGCGAGGGCCTCTCGATCAAGCGCCATGCCGGGTTCGAGTACTTGCACAAGGCACCACATCTTGGCAACAAGCTTGCCGAGCCCTTCCTCGTCACGATTCCCTACGTCGAGGAAGACCAGGACAAGCCCATTCACCTTTCCTATCATAAGGGGCAGGAGCTAGATTACATTATCTCGGGCCACCTTCGGTTTTCGTATGAGGGTCATACCGAAGATTGCGGCCCAGGTGACGTACTCATGTACGACTCGGCGCGAGGTCATGGACTTCTCGCCCTCGATGGCGAGCCGGTCGTACTCTTGGCTGTTGTTATAGAGCCATCTGACAAACAGGTAATCTAGCATTATGAGAAGGAACCATGAGAAACATAAACCTGCGCTACGTAGAGGAGACCTACGCTAAGGACAAGACGCTTCAGTCGTTTTCGCTTCACTATCCCGATACCTTCAACTTCGGCTATGACATCGTCGACGACATAGCCGTGAACGACCCCGCCCGCCGTGCAATGGTCTGGTGCAATCCGGAAGGCGAGGAGCATGTCTTCACCTTCGCGGACATGAAGACCTGGTCGGATAAGACGGCAAACTTCCTCAAATCGCTCGGCATCGGCAAGGGCGACATGGTCATGGTCATCGTCCGACGTCACTACCAGTTCTGGTTCATCGCGACGGCGCTCGCCAAGCTCGGTGCCATCATGGTGCCCGCTACCTTCATGCTCAAGGAACATGACCTCGAATACCGCCTCAATAATTCTGAAGCCAAGGCAATCATCGCGACCTCAGTGGGCGATATTGCCGACATTATCGATAACGTGCGCCAAAACTGCCCGAGCGTCGAGTCATTCGTTCTCGTGAACGGCGCGGGTGGAGGAACGACGAAGTTCACCGAGGACGGCGAGCTCGACGTCGAGGAAGGCGCGCTTGTCGGCAGTGTGCTGAGCGGTCCCGAGGGCATCTGCGCCGCTTCAATCGACCGGGACGGTTGGATCGACTTCAATACCGGTGTGCGCAACGCGTCGCAAGACTTCGAGCGCGTGCAGACCAACGTCTACGACCCCATGCTCATGTACTTCTCGAGCGGTACGTCGGGCAATCCCAAGATGGTCCTGCACAATTCGACCTATGCGCTCGGTCATATCCCGACCGCCAAGCATTGGCATAACGTACGGCCCGACGGCATTCACTTTACGATTGCCGATACGGGCTGGGGCAAGGCCGTGTGGGGCAAGTACTACGGTCAGTGGGTCATGGAGGCGTGCGTCTTCACGTATGACTTCGACCGTTTCCATCCGGCCGAGATTCTCGACCTCATCGACAAGTATCAGATCACGACGCTGTGCTGTCCGCCCACGATGTATCGTCTGATGATGCAGGAGGATTTCGAGCGTTTCGATCTTTCCTCGCTCGAGTACTCCACCACGGCCGGAGAGGCACTCAATCCCGACCTCTTCGACTTTTGGAAGGCCAATACCGGCCTCACGATCTTCGAGGGCTTCGGACAGACCGAGACGCCGCTCACCTGTGCGAACCTTACTCATTCGGTTCCGCGCCCCGGTTCGATGGGCAGGCCCAACCCGCTCTACGAGCTCGAGATAAAGCGCGATGACGGGAGCCGCTGCGATGTGGGTGAGACGGGCGAGATCTGCATCAAGATGGACCCGCGTCCCGAGGGCATCATGATGGAGTACTACCGCAACCCGGAGAAGACCGACGATGCCATCTACGATGGCTGGTATCACACGGGTGACATGTGCTGGAGCGACGAGGACGGCTTCTTCTGGTACGTCGGCCGCAACGATGACGTCATCAAGTCGAGCGGTTATCGCATCGGCCCCTTCGAGATCGAGAGCGTGCTGCTCGAGCACGATGCGGTGCGCGAGTGCGCCGTCACGGGCGTACCTGATCCCGTACGTGGCAAGGCCGTCAAGGCGACCATCGTGCTTGCCGACGGCTACGCGCCATCCGACGCGCTCACCACGGAGCTGCAGCGTTGGGTCAAGCGCCGTACCGCGCCGTACAAGTTCCCGCGTATCGTTGCCTATGTCGACGAGCTTCCCAAGACGGTCAACGGCAAGATCCGCCGTGCCGCGATTCGCGATAACGACGAGAACGAGAACAAGGACGGTCTGGTCTGATGGGCTGCCTGCCGAACGCGCTCGAGGCGGCTCTCGCCTCCATCACGATCATCGCTGGTCATTACGGAGCGGGCAAGACCAATCTTTCCGTCAACCTCGCCCTCGACCTCGTGCGCGATCGACGTGCGGTGACGCTCGTCGATCTCGACATCGTCAACCCGTACTTCCGCGCGAGCGAGCAGCGCGGCCTGCTCGAGCAAGCTGGCGCGCATCTTGTCGCACCGGTGTTCTCGGAGGCCGGGACGAGCCTCGACGTGCCGAGCCTCACGGGCGCCATCATGCCCGCGCTCGAGGATGCGGATGACGAGCATCTCGTCATCGTCGATTTGGGTGGCGACGATGTGGGCGCCACGGCGCTTGGTCGCTTCTCGCGGGTGGTGCAAGCACATTCGCATGCGATGCTGTATGTCCTCAATCGTCACCGCAATCTCATGGCAGATCCTGTCGAGGCCGTTCAGAACCTGCGTGAGATCGAGGCTGCGACGCATCTGCATGCGACGGGTCTGGTCGACAACGCCCATCTCAAGGACGAGACCGACGAGATCGCCTTGCGTGACGACGACGGATATGCCGAGACGGTTTCCGAGTTATCCGGTTTACCTCTCGTGGCAAAGACCGTCCCCGAAGGGCTCGTTGGGGATACGGAACAAGTTTTTACAGGTACGAAATATGCCCCATTGGTCTATCCTGTACGTTTACATGTCAAGAATCCCTGGGAATGATCGAGTCGAGAGAGGAGCTTACACATGGCGAAAATGATCGTTGACGATGCATTTTGCAAGGGCTGTGGCCTTTGCGTCGATGCATGCCCGCTGCACATTGTCGAGCTCGACCAGGACAAGATAACAGACAAGGGCTATCATCCGGCGCATTGCATCGACATGGATGCCTGCACGGGATGCTGCTCTTGTGCGCTCATGTGCCCCGACGTTGCGATTACGGTATGGAGGTAGGCACGATGTCAGAGAAAGTGCTCATGAAGGGAAACGAAGTGCTGGCAGAAAGCGCGATGCGCGCCGGATGCAAGTACTTCTTCGGATATCCCATCACACCGCAGACCGAGCTTTCCGCTTACATGTCTAAGCACATGCCCAAGATCGGCGGAACCTTCCTGCAGGCCGAGAGTGAGGTTGCGGCTATCAACATGGTGTATGGTGCAGCGGCCGCCGGTGCACGTGTCATGACTTCCTCTTCGTCTCCGGGCATTTCGCTCAAGAGCGAGGGCGTTTCCTACATCGCCGGTGCCGATTTGCCCGCCGTCATCATCAACGTCATGCGTGGTGGTCCGGGCCTGGGCTCCATTCAGCCTTCTCAGTCAGACTACTGGCAGGCAACGCGTGCTTTGGGCCACGGCGATTTTCAGATGGTCGTCTACGCACCCTCGACCGTACAGGAGATGGCCGACTACGTCGCCAAGGCGTTTGACGTTGCGGACGAGTATCGCACGCCGGTCATGATCTTGCTCGACGGACTGCTGGGCCAGATGATGGAACCGGTCGAGCTGCCCGAGCAAAAAGAAAGCATTCCCGATAAGCCATGGGCGTGCACGGGTACCAAGGGCGAACGCGAGCACAACATCGCGAACTCCCTCTACCTCGACGCCGATTTGCTCGACCAAACCAACCGCGACCGCTACGAGCGTTACGACAAGATCAAGGCGACCGAGCAGCTTTCCGAGGAGTATCTTTGCGATGATGCCGACATCGTCGTCGTGGCATTTGGCGCTGCTGCGCGTATTGCGCGCAATGCCGTAAACGCCGCCCGTGAGCAGGGCATCAAAGCCGGCCTCTTCCGTCCCATTACATTATGGCCGTTCCCGGTTGATGCGCTCGAGAAGACGATCGGTCATGCCAAGGGCTACCTCTCGGTAGAGATGAACATGGGCCAGATGGTCGATGACGTACGCCTTGTCGTCGCTGGTCGTGCGCCGGTCGAGTTCTACGGTCGTGCAGGTGGCGTCATTCCAACGCCCGCCGAGGTACTTGACGCCATCGTTGCACTTAATCAGAAAGTGGGTGAGTAGCATGGCGGAGAAGGAAGAGAAGATCGTTTTCGAACGTCCCGATGCGCTGCTGCCCGTCGTGACCAATTTCTGTCCGGGTTGCACGCATGGCATCGTGCATCGTCTGGTCGCTGAGGCCATCGACGAACTCGGCATCGAGGGCAAGACGGTGGGCGTCACGCCCGTCGGCTGTTCCGTCCTGGGATACAACTTCTTCGGCTGCGACATGGTCGAGGCCGCTCATGGGCGCGCGCCTGCGGTCGCGACCGGCATCAAGCGCGTGCTGCCGGATAACGTCGTCTTCGCCTATCAGGGCGATGGCGATCTCGCTTCCATCGGCACGGCCGAGACCGTGCACGCGGCCACGCGCGGGGAGAACATCACCATCATCTTCATCAACAACGCGATTTACGGCATGACCGGTGGCCAGATGGCTCCCACGAGCCTGCCGCATCAGGTTACGCAGACCTCGCCCTACGGTCGCGACACCTCGAGCGCCGGCTATCCCGTGCGCATTTGCGAGTTGCTTGCCACGCTCGATGGCCCCGCGTATCTCGAGCGCGTCACCGTGGATACGCCCGCGCACGTGCGCAAGGCGAAGAAGGCCATCAAGAAGGCGTTCCAGAACCAGGTTGACGGCGTGGGCTACTCGCTCGTCGAGGTCGTCTCGACCTGTCCGACCAACTGGGGCATGACGCCGCAGGAGTCCTTCGAGTGGATGCGCGAGAACATGCTGCCGTACTACCCGCTCGGCGTGTATCGTGACGTGCTGGCCGAGGGCTACGAGAGCGTTGCCGCCGCGGCGCTCGACCGCGCCAAGGACAGCAAGATCGTTGCCGAGGGAGGTGCGCGCTAATGAGCAAGGAAATGCGCTTCATCCTCTCCGGATTCGGTGGCCAGGGCCTGCTCTTCGGCGGCAAGGTCATCGCGTATACGGGTCTCATCGAGGATCGTCAGGTCTCGTGGCTGCCCTCGTACGGTCCCGAGATGCGCGGTGGTACCGCCAACTGCTCGGTCACGTTGTCCGACGAGCCCATCGGGTCGCCGCTCATCACCAATCCGACGGCGGTCATCGCGATGAACCAGCCTTCCGTCGACAAGTTCGAAGCCGATATCGTGCCTGGCGGCATTATCGTCATAGATAGCGCGCTTACCAACAATGGTCCTGTGCGTGACGACATCACCTCGTTCATGATTCCCGCGACTTCGGCTGCCGAGGAAGAGGGCCTCAAGGGTCTCGCGAACATCGTGTGCGTGGGCAAGCTCTGGGCTGAGACACAGTTTTGCCAGCGTGAGACGCTCGACGCGGCCATTCGCAAGGCCGTTCCAGCACGCAAAGCCGCGATGGTCGAGAAAAACCTCGCTGCGCTTGAGCTTGGCATAGGACTGTAGGGAGCCTGACATTGGTCTAACCAAGAACGGCTCCTCAATGCGGGGAGCCGTTCTTGAATGTACGTGGTACTGTATGGGATTTACGCGCTGCATGCTTTTTGCGACGCGTGAGAGATATCAATGGTAAGGAGAAAGGCAATGAGCGAAGAGGCAATCGAGAACAAACTGGGAACGAAGATCACGACGCTGCGCGAGGCGCATCATCTTACGCAGCAAGACCTGGCGGATCGCTGCCAGTGCGATATCGAGACCATCCAGGGTCTCGAAAACGGTGAACTCCCGCCTTCGCTTGCACCCCTTATCAAGATCACGCGTGCGCTTGGCGTACGCCTCGGCACCCTCATGGACGATGACGAGGCCCGTGGGCCACTCTACATCTCGCAGGAGCAGATGAAGGAGGTCACGCGCCTCAAGAGTCTCGAGACGAATAACGATGCGGGTGACCTGTCCTACTTCAGCCTTGCGGCGGGCAAGCCCTCGCGCCATATCGACCCCTTCATCATCACCGTCGACCCTTCCGGCGAGACGAGCCACAAGCTCGTCGGCCACGAGGGTGAGGAGTGGCTCTACGGCATGGAGGGCGAGATCGAGATCGAGTACGGCAAGGAGCTCTTTGTGCTGCACCCGGGTGAATCCATTTACTACGATTCCATCGTTCCGCACGAAGTGCGCGCGCACGACGGCCAGAAGGCCAAGTTCCTCGCTGTCGTGTATACGCCGGTCTAGAGGGGGCTGGTGCTGACGATGACAAAAATCATTCAAGAGTCGCCGGCCTACATGGCCACCGACCACCTCATCACTGAAAACGGATGGACGCAGGAGGAGATTGACTTTCGCCTTGAGCGGGCGGCAGAGATCATGCAGCCGTCTGCCCGCGAGGACGGTAGTGTCCCTGTCTTCGGCGATCAGGACTATCCATTGCTTTCCGAGATGACGCTCGGCGATTACCTGCGCTTCCAGACTGAAATCGATCCCGATCACGAGTTCATGGTCTATCCTGACCGCGACTTGCGTTGGACGTACGCCGAGTTCAACGAGCGCAGCGACTTGCTCGCGCGCGGCATGCTCTACATCGGCATGCGTCCGGGCGACCATCTGGGCGTATGGGCACGCAACATCCCAGATTGGGTCACCTTCATGTACGCGTGCGCCAAGATCGGCGTCGTCATGGTCACGATGAACCCGGTCTTCAAGTCCAACGAACTCGACTACGTGCTCAAGCAAAGCGACATGAAGGCACTGTGCATCATCGACCAGTATCGCGACATTGACTACAAGGGAATCATCCGCGAGCTCGTGCCGGAATCGCTCACGCAGCAGCGCGGTTACCTCAACACCGAGGAATACCCCTTCCTCAAGAACCTCATCTACATGGGGCCCGAGAAGCACCGCGGCTTCTACAGCGTCCCCGAGCTGCTTCTGCTCGGCGAATACGTCGATGCCGAGGAACTCGACAAGGTTACCCGGTCCTTCGACAACAACGACTGCTGCATGATGCAGTACACGAGCGGCACGACGGGCTTTCCCAAGGGCGTCATGCTCACGCATCGCAACATCCTCAACGATGGCTTCTTCATCGGCGAGGGCATGAAGCTCACGCCCAATGACCGCGTGTGTCTGCCCGTACCGTACTTCCACTGCTTCGGTTGCGTGCTCGGCATCATGGCCATTCTCACGCACCGCTGCACCATCGTCGGTATCGAGGACTTCGACGCCGAGATGGTCTTGCGCGCCATCGACCGCGAGAAGGCGACCGCAGTGTACGGAGTTCCCACCATGTACATTGCCGAGCTCAACCATCCGGACTTCGAGAAGTACGACATGTCGAGCCTGCGTACGGGCATCATGGCCGGTTCTCCGTGTCCTCCTGCCACGATGCAGGAGGTCATCGACAAGATGAACATGCACGACATCACCATCTGCTACGGGCTCACCGAGACGAGCCCCGTGTTCACGCAGACGAGCGTCGACGATGATGTCGAGCACAAGTGCACGACGGTGGGAC
>CAYLYJ010000002.1:0-62062 GCA_964388185.1 uncultured Coriobacteriaceae bacterium | reverse complement strand
GGTAGGATTCTTGATTACGCTCAAGAGGACCCCTTCCTTCGGGGCCCGCGAATAAGTCGTAGTGAACGCTTTTTACTCGGGGCCAACAAAAACATCATGGTGCGGCCTATTCCGCACGCAACGTTATATTGTACCTCATAATACCGATTTCGCATCGGCAAGTTTGGGAATAAACACGTGGACATCCTGTCCAATTATGTTTTTTGAGAACGGGGCAAATACCGGTTGAAATGCGGTATGCAATTGAGGGAAAATACCTAAGTTCAAGTATATGTACGGACATGCTGCTCTACTCGCAGTTTAAACAATTACACGGGGAGCAAAAATGCGTTGCGCCAAATGCGGTTTCAGTAATATCCACGGTGCTAAGTTCTGCTCGGAGTGCGGCTCTCCGATGGAGATGCCCGTTGCCGGCAGGCAGGAAAAGCATAACTCAAACCGTAAGGTCATCAAACTCCCATCCGATATGAGCCACGAAGAGAAGGCGCCTATCGAGCGTCCGTGGGAAGTGCGCGTGCCCAAACGTGAGTCCAACAGCCCTGTGCAGGATGACGCCGCTGGAATAGCAGGAGCAAACGCCTCGTCGGGCAAGGGCCCCACTCCGCGTCGCAGAACCGGCAGTACCAGCAACACCGGCAGGATTCCCGCTATCAAGCGCCCCGCCAACGAATCCGGCAAGATTCCCGCTGAGGAGCGAGCCTCGACAGCCGCTGCCAAAAGCAACACTGCAACCAAGCCCTCACCAGGCGATACCGCTCCAATTCTCATCGACGATCTCGCCGCGCCGAGTGCAGCGGCAGTGGGTGCCAGTGCACCTACGAGCCCAACCCCCCGTCCGCGTCGCAACGCACGTTATGATGCCGCGACAACCACGAGTAACCGCGGCAACAGAAAACGCATCATCGCGATCATCGTCGCCCTCCTCGTCGTCTGCTGCGTCGTGGCATTCGGCATCTTCTTCTCGAATCCGACAAACAACACGAAGACGGTGAGCTTCGACACTGACGGCGGCACCGTCGTCGGCAACCAGTACATACTCGACAATGGCAAGCTTGAGCGTCCCGCCAATCCAACGCGTCCTGGATACGTCTTTGACGGCTGGTACTACGACGCCAACTATAACGACGAAGTCAGCTTCCCTGTCGACATCACACAGGACATGACCCTGTACGCCAAATGGAAACAAGAGAGCGCCACGAACACGCTTCCGGGCTCCTCGTCGACGGGAACGCAAGACGCAACGACCCCCAGCACCGATAACGGAGCAACGAGCGGCTCGGCATCCAGCGGCAGCAGCTCGAGCAACTCGACATCGGGTTCGGGTTCAGGCTCGGGCTCGGGTTCATCGAACGCGGCAGGTCCAGGTGGGTCTGGCGGATCCGGTAGCTCTGGTGGCGGAAACAGCAATACGGGCAGCTCCACAGGCGCAGGCAGCTCGAGCGGTAGTAATCTGAATGGCCCCGGCGTCAGTAACGGCAACGTCAACGTCTCCATGGTTGCCTCCAACGGACGCACGCTCACGGGCACGGTCAGGCTGCATGATGGCTACGTCATCCCCAACTCGAGCGAGAAGGCCTATAGCATTGCGGAGCTGCGCGCACTCGGCCTCAACGACGCCGAGCTATGCATCGCGCGCAACGAACCGTACGCGCGCATGGGCTACAGCTTCAGGAACCCTGGGTTGCAGGCGTACTTCAATGCGCGTAGCTGGTATCACAATAAGGGATGGCGTGGAGAACTTCCGGCGGGCAGTGCGGGCTACATCACCGCGCACAACCTGCTGACGATTGCCGAGCAGAGCCCGAGTGCAGCCCAGTGGCTCCGCCTGCGCACTCGGTAACCTTCCCCAACAATCGTCAAGCTTAACGTGCCGCTCTGCGCAAGAGGCGGGCTTTCTGGCATTCGCGCAGAAGCAATTGCATTGCGCATATGAAGCGGGGGGGTGACATGCGATCGGAGCGACTGGGTCTCGGAGCTCCGACGCTTGTCACCCCCCGCCTTTAAGCAATTACATGAGTCCTAATGCGCAATCGCCCAGTTGGGACCGGTCTGCACATCGGCAATGAGCGGTACTTTGAGCTCGACCACGTTATCCATCACATCGGCGACAAGCGCAGCCATGGCATCGGCCTCTTCGAGCGGGCACTCGAAGTCGAGCTCGTCATGCACCTGCAAGACCATATGCGCATGCAGGCCTTCCTCACGGCGACGCTTGTTAACCTGAATCATCGCAAGCTTGATGATGTCGGCCGCAGAGCCTTGCATGGGGTGATTCATCGCCGTACGCTCGCCAAAATGACGTAGATTCACGTTCGAGCTACGCAGCTCGGGAATGTGACGCTTGCGCCCGAACATGGTCGTCGCATAACCATCCTTGTGCGCCTGGGCCACCACATCATCGAGATACTGGCGCACCTTCGGATACGCGGTGTAATAGCGATCGATCATCTCCTGTGCCTCGGCCATGGGAATATGCAAGGTTTGGCCCAGGCCAAACGCTTGCTGGCCATAAACGATGCCGAAGTTGACCGCTTTAGCGCGGCTGCGCATCTCGGGTGTCACCTCATCAACCGATACACCGAAGACATCGGAAGCCGTATGGGCATGAAAGTCCTCACCGCTCAAGAACGCATCGATGAGCCCTTCATCACCTGAAAGGTGCGCGAGTAGCCTGAGTTCGATTTGCGAGTAGTCGGCTGAGAGAAACACGCCGCCTTCTGGCGCGACGAAGGCCTCGCGGATACGACGACCGAGCTCGGTGCGCACGGGAATGTTCTGCAAATTGGGGTCCGATGACGAAAGCCTGCCCGTCGTCGTGACCGTCTGATTAAAGCTCGTATGAATACGTCCGTCTTCGCGATCGACCAGCATCGGCAGGGTGTCGAGATAGGTCGAGCGCAGTTTAGTAAGCTCGCGATACTCGATGACCTTGTCCGGCAACGGATGGTCATCGCGCAGCTTCTCGAGCACGGCGGCATTGGTCGACCAGCCATTGCGATTCTTCTTCGACTTCTTCGTGTCCAAGCCGAGCACTTCGAAGAGGATGTGCCCAAGCTGCTTGGGTGAGTCGATGTTGAACTCCTCTCCTGCCAGCTCGATGATTTGCGCGCGCAGCTCCTCGATGTGCCCGGAAATCTCCGTCGAAATGTCTTTGAGCACCCCCGCGTCAATCGCGACGCCAAAACGCTCCATCGAGAGCAGGACGGGCATGAGACGCAGCTCAATGTCACAGTAAAGATTCCAGGAATCGTCTTCCTTGAGCTTGGCCGTGAGTATGTCAACCAGGCTTTCGGCAACTGCCGCCTCAAATTGTCCATCACTCGGTGCATCCTGGCCTACCGGTTTGATGAGGTCGAGGTACTTCTCAGCAAGCTCGCTCGTCAAATAGCTACCGCTTGAATCGAGTAGATACGCTGCAAGACTGCAATCGAAGAGCTGGGCAGAAAATACCGCGTCAAGCTCGTGTGCGGGATGACCCGGCGTGAACACCTTGCGCAGCAAGCGCTTGATATCGATACCCACGAGGGTACCTTCGGCCAGTATATGCCCAATAAGAGGCGCAGCCACATCGAGCGACGCCTCAGCAAGCCCCGCTCCGTCAGAGAAAACGACCATAGGCTCTTGCGCGAAAAGCGATTGCTCGGCTGGCTCGTCAAGAGCAACGGCAACCCTGCGGCCTGCCTGCACCGCTGCCTTCACGAAGCTCTCGGCGTTTTGGGCCATGTGATAGCTGAGCTTGACCTTGGGCTGGGGCATAGCCGAGGCGGTCGACGCGTCATCACCCAGCAAGGCGAGCACCGCACGCAAATGGCGATTGAAGTGCAGCGCACCAAAGGCCTCACTCACCTCTTGCGCAGCGAAGCTCGGAAAATGGACATCATCGAGGGAAAGTTCGACGGGCGCATCGCGCCTGATCGTGGCAACCGCACGGCTGATGCGTGCATCCTCCGCATGTTCTCGAATGCGCTCCCCCATCTTGCCCTTGATCTCGGCGGCATGCTCGAGTACATCATCGAGCGAACCCCATTCGACGAGCAATTTTGCTGCCGTTTTCTCGCCCACACCGGGCACACCAGGAATGTTGTCACTCGAATCGCCCTTGAGGCCGAGAAAATCGGGAACGAGGGAGGGCGAAATGCCATAGCGCTCAACAACCTTCTCAGGCGTGTAGATGACTACATCGGACATGCCCTTGCGCGTCGTCACGATGCTCGTGGTATCGGTCGCGAGCTGGTAGGCATCCTTGTCGCCGGTGATGAGGAAAACGCGATCGCCGTTGGCCTCGCCGCGCGCAGCCATGGTGCCCAGGATGTCATCACCTTCGTAGCCGTCCATCGCGACGCACGGGATGTTCATCGCCTCGAGCAAACCACGCACGATGGGAAACTGCACGGCAAGTGCCTCGTCCATGGGCGGACGCTGTGCCTTGTATGCCTCGAGAAGCTTCATGCGCCAGTCGGGACGATGCACATCCCAGGCACAGATAATGGCATCGGGATGGTAGTCCTCGATCATCTTCAAAAGCATCTGCATGAAGCCGAAGACGGCATTGGTTGGCGTGCCATCAGGTGCGTTCATGGGCGATTGAACCGCATGAAACGCACGGTGGAGCAACGAGTTTCCGTCGATGACGGCAATCAGTCGATCAGACATGAGCGGCCTTTCAGGCGAAGTGTGCGAACAATGCCCCCATAGTACCGCGAACTTGGGACATTGCGATGCAGGTTCGTGCAGTATCATGGGACAGATGGTAAGCGAAGCCGTACATAACGTCATGGTCGCGAACAAGCGCGCGAACACGAAGCCGGAGCTTGTCGTGCGCAAGATGCTACGCGAGATGGGCTGGCCGGGTTATCGCTGCGACTGGAAGAAGTGTGCCGGACACCCCGATATCGCGTACCCCGGCAGACACATCGCGGTGTTTGTCCATGGGTGCTATTGGCATCAGCACGAGGGCTGCAAGTATGCGAGCAAGCCCAAGAGCAACGTGGAGTTCTGGGAGCAGAAGTTCGCGCGCAACAAGGCCCGCGACAAACGCGTCAAGGAACAGCTCGAGAGCGAAGGATGGCACGTCGTCGTCATCTGGGAATGCGAGCTCAAGAAAGACCGCATCGAAGAGACCCGCCAGCGCCTCCACGACGAAATCGAATACGCCTTCGTAAAGATTTAATGTACGCCTGATTCGTAGCCCGAAACCAGACAATAATCGCCGGGACACTTTTGTCTGGTTTTTGCGATGTGTCAGGGGTCAGGCCCCTGTCACATCGCATGTGACAGGGGCCTGACCCCTGACACAGAGTCGGGTGCGAAGGCAAGCCCACCGTATGGGACTGCCCGTCTACTCCCACATGTAGCCGACGCCGCGAACGGTCCGTAGATGCGAGGCAAGATCATTGCCAAGCTTGGAGCGCACGCGTCGCACATGTACGTCAACAGTGCGCGAGCCCCCGAAGTAATCGAAACCCCAAACGCGCGAGAGCAAAGCGTCGCGCGAATAAACGTGACCGGAGTGCGTGACGAGAAACGCGAGGAGCGCATATTCGAGATAGGTGAAGTCCACAGGACTTCCGTCGACAAGCACCTGATAGGTCGAGAGGTTGATGACCATCGAATCGACCGTGATGAAATCAGAGTTTGCCGTCTCCTCCCCCGGCCACAGTAACCGCCGCATGCGAATGAGCAGTTCTGCATCCGGAGAGGTTGACAGAACAAAATCAGCACGAATATGGACAGGCAAACGCAGGGTCTGGAGCGTTTCGGCTTCAACCACGAGCAGCAGCGCAACGTTTTCGGCCGCGCGCAACCGCTGTTCGAGCTCGGCAAGACCATCATGACGCAGGTCTGCCAGCGCACAGACGACAAGGTCGGCCGATGGAACCGAGGAAGCAGCCGCCCCTGCGGCACACAGCTCGAAATCAGCATCAAGCTCGGCGGTCAGGCGCGCAAGGCGCCCGTAGGTCTGCATGCCCTCCTGTATGTATAGCACGCGTTTACGGTGCATGACCCTATCCCTTGCCGCTGTTTCCTACAGAATCGGAAAGTAACGCTCGATCTCCCATTGCGTAACCTGGGAGCGATACGAGCGCCACTCTTCTTTCTTGTTCTCAACGATGAAATGATGCATCTCCTCGCCAAGAATCTCGCGCATGAGCTCGGAGCGTTCGAAGAGCTCGATGGCCTCATGCAGGTCACCGGGAAGCATGCGGTACCCCGCTGCAAGCGCTTCCTCCTCGCTCATCGCCGAGAGGTCGTCGGTCAAAGGTGCCTCGAGCTCGAGTTCGTCTTCGATGCCGCGTAGCCCCGCGCCCAGAAGCGCTGCGAACACGAGATAGGGATTGCACGCCGGGTCGGGACTGCGGTACTCGAAGCGCGCGGCGTTGGCCTTGCCGGGCTTGTACAGTGGCACGCGCACGAGCGCGTTGCGATTGCGATTTGCCCAGGTCACGTACACTGGCGCCTCAAATCCGGGAATGAGGCGCTTGTACGAGTTGACGTATTGGTTGGTGACGAGGGTCATCTCGGGAGCATATTTGAGAAGGCCGGCGATGTAGTGCTTGGCCGTCTGCGATAGACCAAAGCCCAGCGGGTCATTCGCATCGTAGAAGACGTTCTCGTCATCGCGGAACAGCGAGATGTGCACATGCATGCCGCTGCCATCGATATCACGAATCGGTTTGGGCATGAAGCTCGCGTGCACGCCGTGCTTGAGAGCGACCTCCTTCACCACGAGGCGATAGGTCATGACTGCATCTGCCATAGAGAGCGCATCGCTATAGCGCAAATCGATTTCCTGCTGCGAAGGCGCGGTCTCGTGATGCGAGTACTCGACGGGAATGCCCATCTGCTCGAGGGTGAGAATCGTGTCACGACGCAAATCGGATGCCGTATCATCGGCAGTCAGGTCAAAGAAGCCAGCGTAGTCGATGGGCTCGGGCGTCGTCGCGTTCTTGAAGTAGAAGTACTCGAGTTCCGGGCCGACGTTCATCGTGTAACCCATGCGCGCTGCTTTCGTGAGCATGCGACGCAACACGTAGCGCGGATCGCCATCGAAGGGCTTGCGCTCGGGCGTGAAGATGTTGCAGAACATGCGGGCCACGCCATCATCCTTGGGACGCCAGGGCAGCACCTGAAAGGTGCTCGCATCGGGAAGTGCGATCATGTCGGATTCTGCCGAGCGGGCAAAGCCCTCGATCGAGCTACCGTCAAAACCCATGCCCTCATCAAAAGCGGTCTCAAGCTCACTCGGCGTGATGGCAAAGGACTTCATCTGGCCAAGCACATCGGTAAACCACATGCGAATGAAGTGGATGTGACGCTCTTGCACCGTCTTGAGGACGTAGTCCCTGTTCGCCTCGGCCGCAGCCGATCCTATCACGCCAAACTCATCGGCGAATGCATCCGACATCGCGCCTACCCCTTCCCCTGGATGACGGCACATGTCATCCTCTTAATCATGCTTGATGTCTAGTTTACGGTAGAAGCAGCTCGTCGCACCCGTATGACAGGCAGGACCGGCAGCATCGACCTTGACGAGAAGCGTATCTCCGTCACAGTCATAATACAGCTCCTTGACTGTCTGAATGTTTCCACTCGTTAAACCTTTGTTCCAGAGCTCCTGACGTGAACGTGACCAGAACCAGGTGGTGCCCGTCGTGCGCGTGAGTTCGAGAGACTCGGCGTTCATCCACGCGACCATGAGGACCTCGTTCGTGTCGTATTGCTGCACGACACAGGAAATGAGCCCGCGTTCGTCGAACATGAGGTCATCGATACCCATTGCTTGCTCTACTGCCCCTGTTTGGCGTACTTGGCTTCGGTTTCCTGCTTGGTGCCTTCCCACCAGTCGCGGTTGTCCTCGTACCAGGCAATGGTGTCGCGCAGCCCCTCATCGAAATTGATGTGCTTAGGCTGCCAGCCGAGCTCGCGACGCAGCTTGCTCGAGTCGATGGCATAACGACGATCATGGCCGGGACGATCCTTGACCCAATCGAAATCGTCGGCATCCTTGCCCATCTCGCGCAGAATGGCGCGCAGAACGTCAATGTTGTTCTTCTCGCCATCGGCACCGATGAGGTAGGTCTCGCCGAGCTCACCCTTGGTGAGAATCTCCCACACGGCACTCGAGTGGTCCTCGGTGTGAATCCAGTCGCGCACGTTGAGGCCATCACCATAGAGCTTGGGACGGATGCCGCAGAGGATGTTCGTGATCTGGCGCGGGATGAACTTCTCGATGTGTTGGCGCGGTCCGTAGTTGTTCGAGCAGTTGCTGATAGTCGCGCGCACGCCGTAGGTACGCACCCAGGCGCGTACGAGCATGTCACTCGAAGCCTTGGTCGAGCTGTAAGGGCTGCTCGGCTTGTACGGCGTCTCTTCGGTAAAGCGCGCGGGGTCGTCAAGCGCGAGGTCGCCATATACCTCATCGGTCGAGATGTGATGGAAACGTACGTCATGCTTGCGTGCTGCCTGCAAAAGCGTAAAGGTACCCTCGACATTCGTGCGCAGAAACGGCGTCGGGTCGGCAATGGAGTTGTCGTTGTGACTTTCGGCGGCAAAGTGCACGATCGCGTCAGCATTCGCAGCAAGATCGTCAACAAGCTCGGCATCGCAGATGTCGCCATGCACGAAGGTCATGCGATCATCGGGAATGCCGGCAAGGTTCTCTCGATTGCCTGCATACGTGAGCGCATCAAGTACGGTCACGTGCACATCGGGTTGATGATCCACAACCCAATGCACGAAGTTGCTGCCGATAAAGCCCGCGCCACCGGTAACGATGATGTTCTTGGGCTTGAATACTTCTGCCATCTGTCTTGCTCCTTGCTAGTCGCGCTTGAACGCGGGATGCTTGCGGTCCTTCTCGCTCAGGTTGATTTCGCAGTCAACCTGCGGCCATTCGATGCCGAAAGCCGGGTCATTGTACATGTAGCCGCCCTCGTCGTTGGGATGGTATACATCATCGCATTTATAGCAGAACTCCGCCGTATCCGAGAGCACGAGAAAGCCATGCGCAAAGCCACGCGGCACGAAGAACTGACGCTTGTTCTCGGCAGAGAGCACGACGCCTTCCCATTTGCCATAGGTGGGACTTCCCTCACGCAGGTCAACGCACACGTCGAAAACCTCTCCGCTCACGACGCGCACGAGTTTGCTTTGGGGGTGCTCAATCTGAAAATGCAGGCCACGCAGTACGCCCTTGGTGGACGAACTCTGATTGTCCTGCACGAAATCAACGTCGATGCCGCCTGCCACGAAATCGGGGCGCTTGTACGTCTCCATGAAGTAGCCGCGATCATCGCCATATGCCTTCACATCCACGATGATGACACCCTCGATGGAGGTCTGCGTGAAGGTGAAGTTGCCACTCGTAATGACTCTGTCAGCTGTCATTTCTCCCCTTTACAAGTAAAAGAGAGGAAGGCGTTTTGCTCGCCAATGATTCGCACCCGAAGGGCTAAAATCGCTCAGCTGCTGCGGAACTCGCGCGCAAGGACAGCGCGCTCAAACAGTCCTCGCAAGACCGCTTCGCGATTTTAGCCCTTCTGCTCATCGGGCATCGCAAAACGTCCCCCTCTCTTTAGTCTGCCAATTCCTCAAACTTGTCCATATACGTCGCAAGCGCGTCTTGCCAGGGACGCATCTCGTCTCCGATGGTAGCCGCCAGATGCGCGTTCTCCAAGCTCGAATAAGCCGGACGATCGGCACTTTGCGGAAAGCGTTCCTTGTACTCGGCGGAGCTCAGCCCCTCCTTCTCGCATTCGATGCCTGCTGCGTCCACAATGGCGCAGGCGAAATCGAACCAGCTGCACGTACCGTTGTTGGTGCAGTGATACGTGCCGTAGTTATCGGTTGCCGCGATCTTGAGAATCTCGTAGGCAAGGTCGTTGGCGCTCGTCGGATTGCCCATCTGGTCATTGACGACGGAAATCTTGCCATTCTCGCGTGCCAGACGCAGCATGGTCTTGACGAAGTTCTTGCCGATGTAGCCATAAAGCCATGCCGTACGCACGACGAAGCTCTTCTCGCATGCAGCGCTCGTAAGCACCTCACCCTCCCACTTGGTACGCCCATACGCAGAGATGGGAGCGATCGCGTCGGTCTCGACACGAGGCACGGGATTAGTGCCCGGAAAAACGTAGTCAGTGGAAATATGAACGATTTTGCCACCGCAATCCCGAACAGCGCGGGCCATGTTCTCGGCACCGACAGCATTGACGTGCAGTGCGCCCGCCTCGTTTTGCTCGCAGCCGTCCACGTTGGTGATGGCCGCACAGTTAATCGTGAGATCATAGGGGCCATGCTCGGCAAACCACGCATCTACAGCACATGCATCGCTGATGTCGAGCACCTGATAATCGATGTAATCGACTTCGGCGTCCCTGTACAGGTCGGGAATGGGGCCAATCTCGGCCTGCATGGTATCGAAACAGCGCCTCAGCTCGTTTCCGAGCTGTCCGCGCTCACCGGTCACGAGGATCTTCATCGATTACTTACCATCCTTTGCGTAGAACTTGTTCTCGCTCACACTCTTGAGATACTTACCGTAGCTGCTCTTGCCATACTTATTCGCGGCCTCGATAAGCTGATCGCGATCGATCCAGCCATTGCCATAGGCAATCTCCTCGATGACGCTCACGGGAATGCCTTGGGCCTGCTCGACCGTGCGCACGAAATTCGTCGCTTCAAACAGCGATTCCATCGTGCCCGTGTCGAGCCATGCATAGCCACGCCCAAGCACTTCGACATTGAGAGAACCGTCGTTGAGGTACATCTCGTTGAGGTCGGTGATTTCGAGCTCACCGCGCGGCGAGGGCTTGACCTTCTTTGCAAGCTCGCACACGCGCTCATCATAGAAATACAGACCCGTGACCGCATAGTTGCTCTTGGGATGTTCGGGCTTCTCCTCGATTGAAACGGCGTTGTAGTTCTCGTCGAACTCGACGACGCCAAAGCGTTCGGGATCATCGACGTAATAGCCGAAGACCGTGGAGCCCTCCCCGTTCTCGGCTCGATTGACCGCACGCTTCAACTGATCGCGAAAGCCATTGCCATAGAAAATGTTGTCGCCAAGCACAAGCGCGCAAGGCTCTCCTGCGCAAAACTCCTCGCCGATGATAAATGCCTGGGCAAGACCATCGGGCGAAGGCTGCACCTTGTAGGACAAGTGGATACCGAGCTGACTTCCGTCGCCCAGCAAACGCTCGAAATTGGGAAGGTCGGTCGGCGTGGAGATGATGAGGATGTCGCGAATGCCCGCCATCATGAGCGTGGCGAGCGGATAGTAGATCATCGGCTTGTCGTAGACTGGCAAGAGCTGCTTGCTCGTAACGAGCGTAAGCGGATAGAGGCGCGTGCCGCTGCCACCTGCCAAGATGATTCCCTTCATGTGATTTGCTCCTCAGTTTGGGTATAGATATCGATAGATTATAAATCTAATGGAGAGAATAAGAGCGGGCATCTTCCCATTAGAAGATGCCCGCTCGCATGCCTATAAAACAGACAGCGTGTCTAGTAGAGTTGCACCGTTGACCCGTACGGCAATGATTGTATGTACTGAGCCGTAGGCCAGTTCACGCGCACGCAACCATGGGAGAGATGCTGCCCAAGCTCACTCGTGGAACCCAGAACGCTATGGAAGAAGTAGCCACCCGAGATGTTGGTGCAATACAGGGCATTCGACCAATCGGGGAGAACTGGCAGGTGATAACCAAGTGAATAGGTTCCTCTGATGGTGGGTGACCCCGGGGCGCCACAGACGCAAGCTTCGAAACGATCGGTAACCCAATTGCCTTTGCTTCCCTTGAAGATGCCCACACGACATTTGTTGGTGTCGACGAGAACGAGCGTGTTGGTACGACTCGAAAGACCCTGGGCTCGCAGGAGCATGTCTGCCTCTTCGGGAGCAGCACTCGGGGTAAGGACGCCATCATTGTTTGCCCTATACCAGCGACCACTGTTCACGTATTGATTGCGGGCAACATAACCCTTTTGCGGCGTTCCGTAATATTGAGACTTGCCCACCGTAAAGAGGCCGGTCTTGGCACCCGAGTAATCACCGGACACCTTGACAAGCCAATAGCGTTGCATGCCCCCGTCGTACTTGCTGGTAACAAGCCATCCAGTCCCCATGGCAAGCTTGCCATCATTATCGGCAAGGAGCACATTATTCTTGTAGGTGGTCTTGCCGCGCAAAACATAGGCCTTATTTGAAATGCCGTAGTACTGCGCCTTATCGACGGTGAAGAAGCCGACACGAAATGCTTTCTTCGCGGCCACGTAGTAGTAGCGCTGTATACCACCGGCATATGCCTTGGTAACAAGCCAGCCGTCTTTCCCGTTGGCAGTCGATGCGAGTTTGCCGTCATTGTTGGCAAGAATCGCGTACCCGTTACCTATGTCGCGAGCACCGCGAACGACAGCACCGCTGCCAGTGGCATAGGCAGCGTATCCCGAGCCTTCTTTGGGGTCGATGAAGCGGTTCTTGGCGATGGTGCCATCCGAGGCAAGCCAGTATCGCTCGAGAGTGCCCCATGCACTCGTGACGAGCCACTGGGCCTTGATGGCAAGCGTGGGACCGTTCGTGGCATACCAAGCCGTGCCCTCGCGCTTCCATCCGACAGAACCAAGATGGTCGTTCTCAGACTTTGAGACGGTGAAATTGTGTGCGCCCGCCTTTGCATTGGGGTTGTACTGGCGAAGGATTGCGGATTGGCCTTTACCATCCGAATACCAGCCAATGCCTTCATACTTCCAGCCCAAACGCACGAGATTATCGCGCTCGCGGGTGCTCAAAGTGTAGTGGTGATCGCCCGCGTTGGGATTATAGAGACGATATACGGGACTCCCCGTAAGCGGGGCAACCCAGCCGACGCCCTCCCAACGCCAGCCTATATTGGCGAGCCTCGTTGCCTCGTTCAGGTTTACGGTGTAGAAGTGTTCGCCCGAATTAGGATTGTAAAGACGATACGTATTGGTATGCGTATCCTCGTATTTTGCTTCGGTTGCCTTGAGTGCGTCTTTGGAATCTTCCGAGGTAGTCTGCTTGCCATCATCTTTGGCATCGGTAGTGGGAGTGGCAGGCTTTTCTGCCACGTCCGCGCCGGAGGTCACGCTCGAGTCCCCTTTGCCGGCATCGACGATAGACGCGTCCTTGGCATCCTCATGCGACGCATCTGCGTTCTCGTCGCTGTTGGGAGCCTTGTTCGCATCAGAGACAGCGGGGGCACTTGCAAGATCAGACGAATCTTGAAGCACTTGCTTCGTAGAGGAATCAACGCTTGGCGGTGTGCTCTCGTCTGCAAAGGCAGGACTCAGGCCCACGGCAAAAATGCATGCGCACGCAAGCACACAAGCTGCAGCAAGCATACGGCCAAAAGAACAGCGTTTACCCATGAAACAATCACTCCCTAGCCTCGATACCACACACGCGATGCTAGCACAGAGCCGTGACACGTGACATGACGCTCCTGCAACTGGTTTACATAATTTGCGAGCGACATCGTCTATGCGCGCACATTCCAATCAAGTACGTAATACGGTGAATCCTTTTTTATGTTTACCCCATAGAATGGATCGCCTTCGACAAAATAGGGCAACCACCGCTGTTGCAAAAGCGAAAGCTCGCGCATGCACCGCATGAGATTACCATTCGATTCCAGAGAGCCCCTTGAAACAGATTCGTAATGATAAAGCTCGACGAATGGAACCATTACCACGCTCTTGCCCTGCGCTCGAAGGCGTAGGCAGAGATCGACATCGTTGTAATTCACAATGAAGTCCTCGTCAAAACCGTTTATGCAATCAAAATCCTCACGTCGCGTCATGAGACATGCGCCCGTGACCGCCAACACGTCACGGGCATTTTGGATTATCCCGAAATAGCCAGGATCGTTACTTGGAATCATGCACTCGACATGCATCGGGCCACTCTTGGGTATGACAACACCCGCATGTTGAATCGTATCATCGGGATAGAGAAGTTTTGCCCCTGCAACCGCAACTTCCGGGCGTTGCAGTGGGCCTATCAGGAGTTCGATCCAATTTGGGGTGATAACTTCCATATCATTATTCAAAAAGAGCAGGTATACACCTTGGGAATGTCTCACACCAAAATTGCAGATTGCCGCGAAGTTAAACGAGCCACTGTAGAAAACAACCTTAACATCGTCATGCTCAGCTTGCAGGCGTTCGTAATAAGCGAAGGTTTCATCTTCGGTGCTGTTATTCTCGACAACAATAATCTCGATATTTTGATACGTTGACCTATTCCTAATCGAATCAAGGCAACGCGACAACATATCCACGTGATCCTTGTTCGGAATGACAATCGAAACCAGATCCTCTTGCTCTGGAAGAAGATACTCAACCCGGTGTCGATTTTCCGCATAGCCGTCATGGATGCATACGGGAATATTAATACGCTCGAAATGATTGAGCAGAGCGAGCTCACCGGCAGCATGCGTATAAGACTTGGCGCCAGATCCGCTCGCTGTTGATTGCCCATGGACTCTCCAATGGTAAAGCACCTTGCGCACGTGAAAGATATTGCGTGCCTTTTCCGCAACTTTCATGGTCATGTCCCAGTCCTGAACACCTGAAAGCTCATTCGGAGAAAGCTCGACGGTATCAACAATCGACTTACGAACAGCGAGAAGATGGCAGACGTAATTGTTTGTTGTCAGGAACTCCCAGCTAAAATCAGGTTTAAGAAAACCATCATACAAATAGCCATCGGTCAGTTTGTCCTCGTCGCAATAGAATAGGTCAGTCTCGGGATATCGGTTGAGTGCGTCAACATACTCGAAAAGAATGTTGGGCTCAAGCACGTCATCATGATCGAAAAAGCAAAGGAAATCACCGATTGCAGCACGAATTCCCTTATTGGTATTGCCGGCAATACCCAGATTCTTGTCAAGAGTGATGACGCGTATGCGGCTGTCCGAAGCTACACATCTGGCAACGGCAGCGCCCAGAGCCTTGTCTTCGGGACTGGAGTTTACAAGAATGAGCTCGAACTTCGCATACGTCTGTCCGAGCACCGAGGCGCACATCTCCTCGAAGAACTGGACCGGGGTCTTATATAACGGCACGATAATCGAAAATGTGGGTTCGATTTCGAAATGTGCTGTCCTCTGCGCATCGAGCTCCGCCGGCGCTTTCTTTTGTGTGCTATAAAACCAGCCTTCATAGGAGCTACTCGCAGCCGTTCCCTGTGCCGCGTTCTCGGACCATTCGCGAATCTCAGCACACTTTGCTCCGTCAATCCCGAGAAAGCCCTCCGGAAGCGCGTCGTCTTCAAAACGCGCCCATATGTAAAACCAATCCTCACTATGCATTTTGCGAAACGAAGCATAAATAATCCGGCGCGAGAAATTGGAGCCAGGTACCGGATGATCAATTCTATCGCTCAAAAAGGTCAAGTTCTCTATCTCTATTTGCCTTCCCTGACGGTCGAACACAGACACTGAAAGGGGTGTCTTGTATGTCGTTTGGCTGTCGCAATGCGTCACAATCATGATCTGGATTAACTCACTGCCGTCCGCTTCCGGACCAAAAGCGCACAGACGTTTCAGCTCGATCTCGGAGACATCACTTCGACCGTATCTATCGAAGTTACGGATGTCGTCCACCATTGACTTTTTACTGAACGTATTGAATTTACTGGAAAATGCACTCGCAAAATGCCCGAAATTACGCTTTGCCGTGTCGACAATCGTGCCATCGGCATCAAGCACACGGACCATAACCTCCTGACCGACGCGAAGTGCAGGCAAGATGAGAACATACTCACCACGTGTTTCGTCTCTCGTGGCGATAAGAGCAGGGACAACGCCTGCACCTTTGGCGTATGATTCAGCGAGGAGTCGACCGCCCTTGGGACATGATGCCGTCAGCGATATGTATATCTTTTTATCGCCGCGTGTAATGATTCCAAATTTCATATGCATGACTTCCCATCATTTTGATGTAGTAATGTCATATCATCTACATTTGTCCGAGTACCTGTTATTTGCACACAGATGATAGCAGAATAGGCGTGAGGTTCACGGTCGCCTATATATCATCACCACTAGAAATGAGGCTTTATGAGCACGTCACCCTATCCTGCGGATTCGCTCAAGCGCCTCCAGACGACCGAGCGTGAGATCCTATCCGTCATCGACAAGATATGCCGCGAAAACGACATCGACTACTTCATCGACGGCGGCACGCTACTAGGGGCCATACGTCATGGCGGCTTTATCCCCTGGGACGATGACGTTGACTTGGGCATGCCCAAATCCGATTACGACCGTTTCTGCAAGCTCGCGCCCGCATTGCTCCCTGATGGATACTCGCTTCACACATCTACGAACACTGAGGGTTTCTCACCGCTATGGGCAAAGGTGTTCAAAGACGGTACGCGTTTCATCGATGACAACTGCGCCGAAGCCGGCTGCGAGCAGGGCATCTTCGTGGACATCTTCCCGTTTTGCCGCCTCGACGCAAACGCGGATGCCGCCCAAGAACAATGCCGTAGGGCCCGTATGGCGCAGCTCAAGTCGTATCTCAAGCATTTCTCGCGCCCCAAGCTGCCAGCGAGCACCCCGCTGCGCCCTCTTGTCATGCTAGGTTGCAAGATAGTTCACAACACCATTGCCCGCACGTGGAGCGTGGCCGGTCTGCAGGCAGAAATAGACCACGCATTTGATACGAGCAATCCGTCCGAACAATGGACGAGCGCGGTCTACACGAACTACGGGACCTTTGATTCCAACACCCTCTTCCCCACCAAGGACATCGCATTTGACGGACTCACCTTACGCGGGCCTCATGACTGCGACGCATATCTCAAGACGGAATACGGCGATTACATGCAGCTGCCACCCGAAGAGGATCGCTACACCCATGCTCCACTCATCCTCGACTTTGGCGATGGTGTCGACGTTATGCGATAGACGCGAACGCATCCTCCAGCGCCTTTACCGTCGCGTCCCACGAGCAATCCATTGCGACATGCTCCCTAAGCTCTTGCGCAGCAATACCATCTTGCTCAACAGCTTCACGTATCGCTTGCGCAATGGTTTCTGGCTCGTCATCATCGAGCATCACGCCAAAACGTATCGGCTCCCATCCCATGACCTCATCAGTTCCGCCCACATGCGGCATGACGGGAACAACACCCTGCGCGGCTGCTTCCAGAAGCGACGTGCAAAACCCCTCAGAGCGCGTAGGCAGACAAAAGACATCCGCATCGCGCAATAGCGCCGAAAGGTCGGGCTGGCCGAGCTGGCCGAGCAAAATGACGTTATCTGCACGTAGCTCCTCTATTTGGGCACGCTGACTACCATCACCTGCCAGGGCAAGCACATACGCATCACCTAGCAAGGGAGCAGCCTGCACAAGCGCAAGCGCACCCTTCTCGGGTTCGAGGCGTCCGACAAACGCAACGAGCGCCTTATCCCTCGCGTCGAGTTCAGCACGAAACTCACGCCCCGATGCAGCATTTCTGAACTGCTCGACATCAATTGCGTTGGGAATGACTGCCGACGTCTCGATGCCAAAGTGCGCCAGCCAATCGGCGCTCGCGCGCGAAATGCCCGCGAAAGCTGGAGTAAGCTTCTTCATGCGTCTGGTAATCGCATGCTCATATTGTTCGACAAACCGATCGACAACCGTGCTCCCAAGCGTCAAGTGAGCCGAACCGTGATCGAGCACGATTACGGGAGCGCCAACGCGCTTGGCAAAGCGCACGCCCTCGAGGGAATGCCGGTAAAAACGAGTGTTGACGAGCACCCTCTCGATTGCAGAATCAGCAAGCTCTGCGAGCATGCGTCCGTATTCCGCATTCTTGCGCGAAATGGGCAAGCGTCCGCCCAATAGCGGATTGCACGGCAAGCGATATACCTCGACGCCATCATCTTGTGCCTCGTGCGCAGGCGCGTGCATATCGACCCTGGATGTCACCACGATGACGCGATTGCCCTGCTCGACGAGCTGATGAGCAAGGCGCTGCGTGAATGTCTCGACGCCTCCGGTATGAGGCGCGTAGAGCGCGGAGAATATCGCGTATGTATGCGTTTGCCCCAATATGGAGCACTACTCCTCGTCCGTCTCGTCAAGGTGCCTGCGCTGATAGTGATCGAGGCGATCGAGCGCAATTTGCTGAGTCAGCTCCTTGACGCGATTCTCAAGCTGGGAAATGCGCCTATTGGAGAGAAAGTCACGAACAATCAATATGAAGATGAAGAAGAGGAAGACAAAGTTTACCGGCGAGATAAAGCCGATGGTATCCGAAAGAAACGAGGGTATTTCCGGAAAGACGCTCATCAGTAAAATGAGGAGCGAGAAACCCGTCCAGAACAGGGAATCCTCGATGCTCATCTTGGACTTTTTGATGCTGTGAAGCAAAAAGGCGATGAGACCGATTGCCGCCAATATCAAGATGATTCGCAAAGCAAGGGACACGTCATATCACCTTACCTAAAGAATTGGATGAGCAAGACGGACAGGGCCATGCGTGCCATGTACGAGGTCGAAGTCCTGAAGTTCAGGTAACTTTCGCCAGCAGTGCGCTCGTCCATCGAAACCTGGACCTCGGTGACCTTGGCGTTCTTCTTGCGAATGAGATACGCGAGCGTATCAGGCTCGGGGCCAAGATTGGGTCCAAACGCGAGCTCCTTTATCATGCGGCGGTTGTATGCACGCATGCCTGAAGTAGGATCCTTGATGGTCTTGCCCGTCGTGATCCTTATCATCGCTTCGATAAGGTTGTTGCCGAACATGCGCATGCTCTTGGGCTTAGGCTCGTCGACAAAGCGCGAACCGATGACGATGTCATTGTCGGCCAGAGCAGCGACCATGTCGGCGACATACTCCGGGCGATGCTGACCGTCGGCATCGAACTGAATGGCGCAATCGTAATCGTGGTTGAACGCGTATTTGAGCCCCGCCTGAAAAGCGCCCGCGAGTCCCAGATTGATGGGCAGGTCAAGAAAGCGAAACCCATGCTCGCGGCAGACAATGGCCGTATCGTCCTTCGAACCATCGTTTATCACGACGTAGTCATATTGAGGATAATCTGCCTCGAGCGTATCGACAACTCGGGCGATGTTTGCTTCCTCGTTATACGCGGGAATTATGAGGAGGACCTTCGATTGCACGCTCTAGCTCGTTCTCCCAAAAAAACAATGCAGTCTCTTGCTTGATGCATAGTATCTCAAAGTTTGCAATACAACATCATGTAAATGATGCCGGCTATAGCACAGGACCAATACACTCGATGACGATCCGGGTTGCGAACACCCAGACGAATAGGAATAGCCACACTGCCATGAGTGCACACGGCAGCACGATTTGCGCGACGTTCACACAAGCTGGTTGCGCCTGCGCAATCTGCTTGTCGCGTTTCAGACGACGGGATGTGAAAAGACTCGCAATCCAAAGATATCCTGTCACGATTGCAATCATGATAGGGACGAGCGCGGCAAACAGGTAACGTCCCTGGGGCTCATAATCACTTGCCCACGAGTAGTAGATGCTCAGCGCGCAGGGAACAATAATCAGCACAGACAATCCAATTATAAATACTTTTTTTTGGGTAGATAGGCGCATCGCACAAAGCAATAAGCAGATAAAAGACAAAAGTAAGCCAATACCCAGCAATGCGAAATAAACATAATACGTGGTCTTGCCAAGTGGAATATACATATATCCAAAAATGCCTACAAAACTCTTGATTGTGGAAGAAAGCCAATTTAGACCGCCGTGAACACCCCAAAGCATATCCAAAATAGACATTCCGTCTGCACGCGGTGTCACCCGATTTGACGGTTTAAGATTATCCTGCGCATACATTTCTGCCGTCACAGAACTCGCGGTCATCCCGAAAAAATCGCCGTTATACAAAAGGACGTTCCTCACGAAGAACCACCCCGCGATAGCAAAGGCGACGAGAAAGATAAGAAGGGGCTTGCAGACATAGGAAACGGCCGCGCCGTCCGCCTTAGCCCCGTCTTTCTTTCTCACAGCGCACGTGCTCGCGTAATACACGAAGATGCTTGCGAGGATGGCGCCATATGCGTAGTAGTAGCTGAGCGCGGTTAAGCCCAGTGCAAAGCCCAGAAAGACACAATCTCCCCATCGCCAATGCGATTGCCCGCCTCGCAGCCAGCAATAGACAACCAGAGCAACGCAGAAGACCTCCATCGCATCGGAATTGAAATACGAGGAGATGAAGACAAATTGCGGAAGAAGGCCCACGAAGAGCGCGAGCATGAACTTGGCCGTAACGACACGAGGGAAAAGACGCGCACCGATGCGCAGGCACAAAAACACGGACCCTACCGAAAACAGCACGCTCGTAAAGCGAGCCGCGATGAGCAATGATTGCCCCGTCGCCCCAAAGAAGCCAGCAACGCTCATGAACAGAACTGCAAGCAGCGAAGAGCCATAGACAGAAAACCCATATGAGGTTCCCCACACCTCATCGCGTATGGCAGGGTCATCACCTAGAGGCAAGCAGCCGTTCTCGTAGATGAACGTGGGGACGAAATACCTCATCCGCTCGTCAGGCGCCATGGTCTGGGGCAAATTGCATGCCCACCATGCATACAGGGCAAAGCACGCAACCAGCAGCACGACTTCTGCTGCGCGATCTACCATAACGCCTTTGTCCCCATTGCATCTCATCGCACACATCTTACGCTAGATTCCAAACGAGTAGACCACGATGCCCGCAAGTATCAGGCATAAGGCGGCAAGCTTCTTCTTAGTCACCTTCTCCTTGAAGATGAGAACACCGAATATCGTGACATAGATATAACTCGTCGATTCGAGCACCGGGCCAAAAGAAAGCGGAATCACCCGGTACGCGATGATGCACATGAAGGTCGTCAGCACGAAAAGCGTGTAGGCGAATATGACCGGAAAGTTAAGGTATTCCTTGATACGAGAGTCGTATTTCTTCAGAGCCGCCTTTTTCAAGATGACCTGCGAGACGGCGCTGATGAAGGTTCCCAAAAGGAGTATGCCGGAGTACAGGAGCATCGACTCATTCATCGCTTTTCTCCGATACTTCTGCATCAGCATGCGAGTACAAAACGACGCCAGCAATGATCATGAGCGCACCGATGACCTCGGGGATGGTCACAGGCTCGGCAAAGAACACGAGACCCCAAATGATGCCCCACACGATGGTCACGGCCTTGTTCGAAAACGCCGTGGTGAGCGGCAGACGCTTTAGTATCTGCTGCCAGCCAAGGGCATAGAGGCCCAAGAGAAAGAGTATTCCCGCATAGAGGGCACAGAACTCGAGGCTAAAGAAGTCGACATCTGCCGCGAGTTTGCTCAACACACCACTCAGGGAATACACCATGAGGAGTATATGGAGGGCAAAAAGTGACTTCAAGCGCGTGCTCACGAGCATCACCGATCAGAGTACTGATGTGACGGGAGGTAGGGTTCGACGTCCTCGAGAGAATCCGAGGAGAAGATGAAATACCCATAGCGAGAGGAGCTGTCAGTTATATCATGCTCGTTTTCGTCGATGTGGCTCACAAATGCAAGCACGCCCGGAGCGTCGCAGCGCAGACGCTCAAGCGCCTCCTTATCATCATCTGAAAAGATGAAGCGCACAGCGGCATGTCTTTTGGTGAGCCGGTCTGCCGCAGGAGGTTTGATGCCCAGCGCGACATCTATCACGGCCTCGACAAAGTCGTAGCCCGTGGAAAGCCTAACCAAGTCGCTACCGATGCAGTCACCACCCATGCGGCTGCCTATCTCGATGATACGCACAGCGCCGTCTTCGGACACCTTAACCTCCGCGTGCGACGCACCATACATCACGCCCAGACTGTCGAGTGCGTGCATGACAACGGCCTCGATATCCTTCGCGACCTGACTGCTCACACGCGCAGGCTCCAGATGCCCCATCTCGATGAAACACGGTGCACCCGTCGTGAACTTCTCCGTAATGGCAAGCAACGTATGCACGCCTTCCCAGGAGAGCACCTCGACGCTATACTCGCTCCCGGATACATATTCCTCGACGACGGCCGTGTCGCTGAAGCTCTCGGAAAGCGCGTGCGCTATGGCTTCCTGCAGGCCCTCCTCGCTAGCCAGCTTGGTTATCCCCCTGCTTCCCGACCGATCGGCAGGCTTTACGATGATTGGGAAGCTCAGGTCGAGGGTGGACAGATCGAAATCCGCATCTACGAGAACGCTGCGCGGCGACGGATCGCCATGTGCCTCAAACGTACGCCGCATCGTATGCTTGTTCGTGCTGCGCTCCACGCAATCGACGCTATTCGCCGTTAGGTCCATGGCGTCGGCAACATGGGCAACCGTGACATTCGCGAAATCCGAACCGATGCTCGCGATGCCATCGACTCCAATCTCGCGACACACCTGCAAAATGGTATCTTTCTCGGCGATGCTGATCGGATGAAAAAAATCGGCAGATTTCTCGCCGACATCGCCGCATTCCCACGCAAACACGTGAGTCTCGACGCCCATGTCCTTGGCTTTCAGAATTAGGGGGTTCTGGAAGGAAGACGCCCCTATGATTGCTAGCTTTTTCATCGTTATCGCGGACGAGATGTGGCGAGCTCGTCCCATTGACCGCTCTCGAGCTCGGCTTTGTAGTCCTGCATCATGAGGTGATAATCAGTGTACTCCGGCACAAAACCGAAGTCGCGTTCCGCCTTCTCCATCGAGTAGAGGAACGACGGCGTGTTATTGGGCTTGTCCGGCCGATAGACAATCTGCGAGCCCTTGTTCTGCCCAAACACGTCAATGACGGCACGAGCTTGGTCTTCCAGATCGAGCCCCACGCCACTTGTCATGTTGTACAGGCCATAGGTCCTGTCGCTTTCAAGCGCAAGCGCAAAGGCACGTGCAACATCCTTGACATAGATGATGTCCCTGCTGATGTGCGGGTCACCCCACAGCTCGATATCCTCTCCGGCTTCGGCCTTCTCGATGAAAGTCTGGATACCGGACTTGTAGGGCTTGCCGTTGACGAGAATCGTCCCATGAGGACCAACGCCATATACCGGGGGAAACCGGAAGCACGAGCACTGCATGCCATGCTGCTGGTTGTAATACTCCATCACGTCATTGGCAGCGTTCTTGCTGATGACATACACCGCATGATCGCCCGTGAACTTGAAATCCCGGGGCTCGTCCTCGGTGATGGGATACCCTTTGCCCCACGCTCCGGACACATCGGAATAGCTGCATGTGGAGATGACCTTTCTCACACCATGCTTGCGACACCATTCGAGCACGTTGATGAGCCCGATGACGTTAACCTCGAAATAGTCGGCAGCGTTTTCCTCGTCTTCCAGGTCGGCAGTCGCATTTGCCGGCAAAAGGCCCGCCAAGACAATAACGCCCTCGACATCGTCCGTGGGCAACTGCGCAAAATCTTCCTTCGATGTGATGTCGAGCCGCGCGAATCGTGCGCCCATATCGACAAGCGCAGCACCGAGCTCCTCGTTTCTACCTGTGGCAAACACGTCCTTGCCCTGCGAGAGCAGGTACTTCACCGTGTACATGCCGATAAACCCCGTTGCACCCAGAACAATAATCATTTTTCCTCCTGGTTAAGATATTCGGCGATGACGTAAAGCGGCCTGTTCTTGGTCTCTGTAAAGATATTGCCGATGTAGAGCCCGACAATGCCAATGGCTGTCAGAATCAAACCGCCCATGAGATACAGAGAAGCCATCATAGATGTGTAGCCAACCGATATGGGTCCGAAAAACAGCTTTTGAATGACAAGGTAGATGAGAACGAAGAAAGAAAGCAGCGCAATGATAAAACCCAAGTTCATGGCAAACTTCAAGGGCTTGGTCGATTGTGCAGTAATGATGTCGATAGCCATGACGAGCTTCTTCTTGAAGCTATAGGAAGACTCGCCAGCGTAGCGCTCGTCACTCTTGAGGTCTATGGACGTCTGCTTAAAGCCAAGCCACTTGATAAACATGGTATAGGCGCGATTGTGCTCCCGCATGCTGCAATAGGCATCAATGACGACCCGTCGCGAGATACTGAAATTGCAAATCGCATTATCGTAATTGCCGTCGGAAAAGTAATCGTAAACCTTGTAGAAGGTTTTGGAGAGAAACTTGGTCATGGCCGAGTCTTTGCGCTCGACGCGGCGAGCGAAGACGACGTCATAACCTTCCTGCGCCTTTTCGTAAAGCTCGGGAATGGACTCTGGCCTGTCCTGCAAATCGCAGTCCATGACAACGACCCAGTCGCCACGGGATATGTCGAGGCCGGCCGTTATGGCACGTATCTGACCAAAGTTGCGTGACAGACGGACGCCCTTGGCCCGAAAATCGTCCTCGCAAATCTTCACGATTTGCGACCAGGAATCCTGGGGACAGCAGTCATCGACGAGAATGATCTCGAAATCTTGGTGCATGCCCTCGAGCGTTGTCACCAAGCGCTCGTGCAACGAAGGCAAAGCCGAGGGACAACCATAGACGGGCACGACGACCGAAATACTCAACCGAGGCCTACCTTTCAAAGAATGTCTCAACCGCATGTACAACCGTGTCTTGGTCCTCGCGGCTCAATCCATAATACAGCGGCAAGCGCACGAGCCTTTCGCTCTCTTGCGTCGTGAACTCGTCCGCACCGGAAAAAGCGCCATATTTCCTTCCCGCTGGCGACGAATGCAGCGGGACGTAATGGAAGGTCGCTTGAACGCCATTGTCCTTGAGATGCTGGATAAAGGCCGTTCTCTCGTCCAGATCCGCGAGCTTCACGTAGAACATGTGAGCATTGTGCGTGCACTCATCGGGGATTACAGGAAGGGACAACCCCTCCCCATTCGCATATTTCGCAAACGCGTCATGGTAGCGATTCCACATCTCAAGACGATTGTCATTGATGCGATCGGCTTGCTCGAGCTGTGCCCAGAGGTAGGCGGCGTTCATGTCGCTGGGCAAATAGCTGCTCCCGTAATCGACCCACGTGTACTTGTCGACCTGGCCTCGGAAAAAGCGGGTGCGATTCGTGCCCTTCTCGCGCAAGATCTCGGCTTGGTCATTATAAGCGGGATTGTTGATGAGCAGCGCTCCGCCCTCGCCCATGGAGTAATTCTTCGTCTCGTGAAACGAGAAGCAGCCAAAGTCTCCGAACGTGCCGAGAGCCTTGTCGCGATAGGAGCTCATAATGCCTTGTGCCGCATCCTCGACGACCTTGAGCCCATGTCTTTGGGCTATATCCATGATCTTTTCCATATCGCAACCAACACCCGCATAGTGGACGGGAACGATAACTTTGGTCCTGTCCGTAATGGCTGCTTCGATCTTTGACTCGTCAATGTTCATGGTATCCGGACGAATATCCACGAACACGAGTCTGGCGCCGGCAAGTACGAAGGCCGTCGCCGTCGATGAGAAGGTGTAGCTCGGAAGTATGACCTCATCGCCCTCCTCGATGCCGCATAGCAATGCGGCCATCTCGAGTGCGGCGGTACCGCTCGTCGTGAGTAGCGCCTTTTGGCAGCCCGCGGTCTCCTCTATCCATCTATGACAACGTTTGGTAAAGGGGCCATCCCCGCATATCTTCTTGTTATCAACGGCTTGCCGTACGTAATCGAACTCAGTACCCACGAAGGGAGGTTCATTGAAGTTAATCAATCCTGTAACGCCTCTCTAGCTCTATTCATCTAATGCGGTTATCTCGTAGAGCCGCATGTCGTCTTTGCTTAGAACCGGCTTGAAGCCGGGCGTATCATCCATTATAGCCGCCAATCCCGTCCAGAGCCTATCATCATATGACTGCACCTTGGGCTGATGCTTTATTGCCTCGCCCTGGTCAAGAAGGAGCACGTAGCGAGCTCCGACCTCCTCGAATACATCATGCACCCGCTCGTCTGTCTCTACCCATACCCCGTATTTGCGAATGATCTTGCTTTCGGGCGTCTCGAGCGGGCGCGAACCATTTCCCGAAGACCAACCGTTGTCGTAGAAACGGTAATCTCGATAGTAAGTGCGCAATCCGTCAGTCGCATAGGCAAAGATCGACCCGTCATCCGGCATGTTGAGTATGAGCTCTCCCTCGGGAACAATACGTGCAACCTCGTCGAGGAAAGCCTCCTCCTCCGCATCGAGCATGACGTGGTGGCTCGGAATCTCGTTATGGTTTGCCCCGAAGTACTCCTCCTGGATCTTTCCCAGGGCAGTGTCCATCTTGAAATCGCCAAAACTCAGGGATGGCAGATAGAGGACAACACAGAGCACGGCAAGCAGCACCCCGATGCAGATGCGAAGCGACCTTTCGCGCAGCCGGATAGGAGCGCGTAGAAAGCGCACGATAGCCGCAAGGCCGAGCGTGGCAAGGGGAATGCCCACCAAGGTAAGACACGCCACGATACGATACGAGTCCGTATACCAGAATCCCGCAAAGAAATGCCGCGCAAAACCGCTGCTGGAAACGCAGATGACGTAAATCACGCAAAAGACGAGATAGGCAACGGTAATCCAGAGATACTCTCGATGACGCACCGTGTATATGATGCCGATAAGCACGAGGACCATGAGTGGGTACTGTGGCTCAAACCATCCGAAAGTCATCGTGACGACATCCCATATGCCCCGGTCAAGCGTCCGTGTCACACCCCATTCGTTATTGAAGACGAGCGAGTGCATAAACGGAGCGAAAACAAACCCCGTCCACACGGCCACAACGAAGATAGCGAAAAGCACGGCGCAGGGCTTCTGTGGCAGCGCATGCGAGCCAACATGCACGGCACCGTCATGCGTCCACAGACGGTACACGCAGTAGGGCGCGAGGAAGATGATGCAGAAGAAAATGGAACTCGCCTGTGCAACGGCGAGCACAAGGGTGCCGAGAAGAAAGGCGAAGATATCTACCGCTTTGAGCGTGTGAGCGGCAAGCGCATCGACGATGCGCACGAACAGCGCACAAACCGCCGGGGCAAGCGCGAACCCAAACGCATTCGCGTACAGAGGGCCCCAGTAGAGAATGAGCCAGGGAAATCCCAGGAAGGCAAGCGTGCAGATCGAGCCAAGGCGGATCGTCTTTCGTCGCGTGAAGATGGTCGAAAGCAAAAGCAACATGCCCGTCGGGAAAATAAGGCTAGCCACCGTAAAGTTCACGGCATTGAGAGCGAGGGCCACCGGGCAATCGAGCACGTTCACGACGAGCGCGCACATGAGGTGCCAAAGTGCCGGATAAAAGCCGGCGCCCGGGAGCGGAACTATGGCCTGGTCAGCGGGCGTCATGTACTTGGAGACCTCGAGAACCGACCATATACCCGAATCGGCAAAGGCCCGAATCGTCTCCATGTGAAAGGCGTTGTCGTATTCCTGCGAGAAGGCGTCAGGCGCGCCGAGCGGCATTACGTACATGTACGTACCGATGACAAGCCCGAAAGCGACATATATGCCAAGCGTCTTCCAGTCAAGAACGCCGGGCTGCTCAACAGACGAGGGTGATTTGCGATCGTGCACAGATCGAATGGCGAAGACAGCAGCGCAGATTACGAGCATGGGAAGAAAGACGCTCGCCCACGAGCAGAATACGCCGAGCTTGGGCAACACGATGCCGAGCAGACAATAGCCCGCGACACTTGCAAGTGGGGCAATGAGCAGCGCCCTCAGGCGGCTGACGCCCAAACCGGCGAAAAGAAGAAAACCGGGCAGGTAAAACGAGAGTACGCAGACAATAACAGCCATGCCAAAGAGCAGCCACACGAGGCGATCCCCCAATCAGCCCGAGCTCTCGATTGTTGCGTCATAGAGATGCGCAGGCGATAATGCTGAACCAAACATGCGAATCATACCAATATCGGACGGGCATGATGCACATATGAGCCAGGACACACGCAAAACGCTATCTATACGCGCCAACATGATCTGGAATGCTGCGGGTTCCCTGGTCTACATGGCCGCCCAGTGGCTCACCACGATTCTCGTCGTGCGACTTTCCACTGGATATGATGCAGCCGGTTTGCTCGCCCTCGGCATGGCCGTATCGAACATCTTCTCGCCCATCGGCTATTACAAGATACGTGCCTTTCAAGTGTCCGATCTCGAGGAAGAGTTCACCTTCAGGCAGTACTTGGGGTTCAGGATCATCACCGTTGGTATGGCCATCGTCGTCATGTTCGCCTACTGCTTCTTGACCTGTCCACCAGGTACCTGGATTACGGTCATCCTGTACGGCTTCTTCTCGCTTGGCCCCGTGTTCGTGGATGTCTTGCACGGCGAGGAGCAACGCGAATCACGCATGGACGTCATCGGCATCTCGTTCATCCTGCGCGGTATCCTGCTACTCGTCTCCTTCATCATCGGCATGGCGCTCTTCAATTCGCTCAACATCGCCCTCATTCTCATGACGGTAACGACGTATCTGGAAATCGCGTTATTCGACGGCATCGCATTTCTCAAGGTGACAGGCAAGCCCCTCAAACCCGCCTTCGAGACCCGTGCCATCAAGTCACTGTTCATTCAATGCCTGCCGCTCGTCATCGCATCGTTTTTCTGCTGGGCAGTTCCCGCCATCCCCCGGCAAGCGCTCAACGACGTCATGGGCGAGTGGTTCCTGGGCATCTACTCGTCAGTGGCTGCGCCCGTTCTCATCGTGCAGATGTGTGCCCAGTATATCTACGCGCCGCTTCTGACCCACTTTGCCGAGCTCCTCCAAGCCCATGACAAACGCGGTTTCCTGCGTCTCGTGCTGCAAGTCACGCTTGCCATCTTCGCGCTCGCGTTTGCGTTTGGCGCGCTCTTCGCACTTGCGGGAGAGCCTCTGCTCGTATTGATCTTCGGACAGAGCATCGCACCATATACGTACCTGATTATTCCGCTCGTGCTATGCACGGTCATGACGGCATACGTGTGGTTTTTGGGCGATGTGCTTATCACCATGCGAAAGAACGCGATGAACCTCGCAGGATATGCCATATCGTTCGTGATTATACTTGCGACCATGTATCCCATGATCCATGCCTTCGGAATGAATGGCGCAAGCTTCGCGATCATGATCGCCTACGGCGCGACGATCATTTTCTTCCTCGTGATCGCGATCGGCAACGTCCACAAAAATGTGACAGGGGTCAGGCCCCTGTCACATGGTGTTGACCAGCAAAAATAAAATGTGACAGGGGCCTGACCCCTGTCACATGGCTACCAGCAGACAAGGCCCTCCTTGAAACCCTTCGTGCAGTAATGCCTGTAATAGGCGGCCATATCAGTACCCAGAGACTTCTTCAGCTCGGGATTCTTATCCATGTAGGCTTTGACATTGAAGTTACGCGCCGTCGTGCCAATACGGCTGCTCTCGTACATGCCAAAGGTCACGAAATGTTCCAGAGCCTCTTGGGGCGTCTTTATGCCTGCCGCGGCAAGGTCAGGATTCTTCTCGAGATAGTACTGATAATCAAAAACAAGACCGTAATCAAAGCCTCCGCTCCAACGATTCGCGCTTGTATTGCCCGTAAGCATGACATTGCCCAGCTCGGCGATGTTCCCATCAAACCATTGCAGGCGACATTGGAGCCATTTGGCAAAGTACTCGACATTAAGCTTCCAGGTGGAAAACGGCTTGGCCTGGAAATCGAAAGAGGTCACGCCAAAGGGGATCTCGTTCATGCGCTGCGAGGCGGTAATATGGCTCGCGTACGCGGTGATGGAATGGAGCTTGTCCAGAGGGCCAAGCGCTTGCGTGCTGCCGAGAACGACATTGGCGATCAGGTTCCTGAAGGAATCCGCGTAAATCTCCTGGACACGCTTTTTGATCGAGGGAGTCGCTAGCGTGCGATGCGTGTCGAGGAAACAGCCCCAATAGCTGCTCTGCATGGAGTCATTGGCATCGGTACGCGTTCCCATGCCGGCATCGAAATCCCAGACGGGGCCAGAGTAGATGACCTTGCTACCCTTGTCCAAGGTGAAGTACGTTGAGCTCGTATATGCGTCGTTGTTCTTGAGGAATTCTTCGAGAAGGTACATTTTCGCAAAGGTGTCAAGGTCAAACGCGTACGTTCCGTCAACCAGCGCTGCGCCGTCGGCAAGCTTGTCGTTGGCAAAGTTGTTGAGGGCTTCTTGCACGGCTTCGCTGATGAACGAAACGGCATTCTTGGAGGCGACCTCGGGGCTCTTGAGCACGAAGTACACCTTTTTCTTCGCACCAGGCCACGTCGCGCTGAACCAACACAGCTCGGCAGCGTAATAGCCGCAGTCGAGCTCCAACAAGTAGCCGCCCGAAATGTCCGCGGGGTCGTTGACACCGGTAACGTACTGGTACTCATTACCATAGACGTTGGTCGCCTTGGCAACGGGCTGCTTGTCGAGCTCTGCGCCGGGATTGGCAAGATCGATTTCTTCTTCCAGGTCGAAAATGTCAACACGCCCCGTGCCAATTTCAATCTTCTCGGTAAGCAGGTAGCTTCCGCGATACTCGCCGTCGTAATACAGGTCAACCGGACGCACGTCAACTGTTGCAAGCCCGAGCTCGGCAGCTAGATCAAACGCAACGCTCGAGTGCATGAGGCTCGCATCAGCACTGTTGGCGAGCAGAATCCATTTCTTAGCAGCCGCATCGGTGCCTATGAGGTCCGTCTTCTTGCTCAGCGAAATCTGATAGGGCTTCTTGATGCCGTTTGCCCACGTGGAATTACCACGTCCCTTGATAGTGGAAAGCTTCTTCTTGTCACTACCGAAACTGTCCTCGTCATAGATGACACCGCCCTGTTGGTCAAGCATGCGCACGACGACGTTCGCCTTGGCGCTATGGTCCTTGCTCGACTCGATGAAGTCGCGTCCCTGCGCATCGATGTCGTTGCTGTTTATGTATATCGTCGATACGTTTGCCGACTGCATGACAATGAGCGGAAAGACGGTTTTGCTCAACGATGTCTTGAAGCTGAGCTTAAGCGTGCCGTTTGCATCACGCGATACGCCGAGAGAAAGCAAGTTCATCGGAGAGCGCGGATCGACGGTGACATACGCGCCTTTGCCGGCAAGCATGAGCGTGCATGCCCTATCTTGCGCCGTACGGGCACTCAGGTAGATGCTTTCGAGCGATGCATAGGCAGGCAGGAAAAGGTAGGTCTCGTTCTTCTTGCCATACGATACGATGGTCTCGGGAGCTTCACCGCGTGCTGTCGTGAACGTGGCGGTCAGGTAAGGGGCCTCCTCGATCACCGTATCCGTGCTCGTCTGGACGTTCTTGGTGTCAGACACGAGCGCATACCAACCAATACCCTCGGCTCGCCAGCCGGCGCGGATGAGCATCTGGTTTTCGCTCGCGTCGACCGTGAAGTTATGCGTGCCAGCCACGGCATTGGGATTGTACTGACGCAGGACGGACTTGCCCTCCGATGCAAGAGCTGAATACCAGCCGATGCCTTCGAAGATCCATCCGACGCTCCTCAGATGGTCGCGCTCCTTCACATCCAGCGTATAGTGATGATCACCCGCATTGGGATTGTAGAGGCGAAAGACAGGGTGGTCGCTCTCTACGGGAGCCATCCAACCGACGCCCTCGTACTTCCATCCCAGCCTTATCAGATTGTTGCGCTCGGCAAGATCTGCCGTATAGAAATGCTCACCGCTGTTCGGGTTGTAGAGGCGGTGCATATCCTTCTTGTCGATCTTGACGGTCTCGGTTTTCGTTTCGGTTTTGCTGACGGCCGCCTGATTTCCATCGACAGTGCCTGGCGCCTCGTCAACAGGATGCGCGGGAGGAAGTACCGGATCAGGATCAGGCGCGGAATCGGAATCAGACGCAGGACCGAGACCCTGTCCCGTATCGTCCGGCGTTTGCATACCTTGATTGCCCGCATCTTGAGCTGAGGCAAGCTGCACCGAACCCTGCTCGACCTGAGCAGCCCCAACCGGCGTACCCGTCACGTCATCTGCCGGATCCGCATAGGCAGGGACCATAAACAGCAAGCACGTGGTGACAAATGCAATGGAGAGCAGCTTAAGCCGCATAGAACCTCACGCTATCCCTTCTGGGTCTCAAGATCGGACACGGTGATATCGGCATCGTCTTCCGCATCGAGTGCCTGCGTTCTGTTGTCTACAGACTCGCCCGTATCGGCATCGGTATAGCTGATGTATCCGACACCTTCATCAAAGTGAAAGACCATGTCCTTGGTATCGATGAGATTGATGTCGCGCACCGCAATTTTGCTGTCTTCAGAGGTGAGAAGCAAGACATCATAGCTCGACGTGCTCTGCGCGCGCGTAAACGAAAGACTGACGCTGCTTCCGTTCGAAAAGTTGAAACCATCGAAGCTGTTCTCGGCGGAGTAATCGGCTTGACTCGACGGCTTGATGCGAATACCGATGATGTCGTAGCCCGTCTCGTTTTTGACCTGTATGGTCGTATCCCCCGAACCGATAACGGGAATGGCCAATTCATCACTTGCGACACTTGAGGAAGCGCTACTTGAGCCCATACTTGCCCGAGACGTCGACGAGGCGGATGTCGTAGCCTGTCCGCATCCCGCCATGACAAGCGCAAGCGCGCATAACCCGAGGCAGGCCACGAGAATTGTTGCGACAATGCGAGTTCGTTTCATGATGCCTCATCTCCTTTACCGGACTGGAATACTAGAATCCCTTTTGCGCTGCCTCGAACAGGCCAGCTGCGAGCTCCCGTGCGACCGCATCTTTCTTGGCTTGGTACTGCTTCATGTCATATGAGTTATCGATGAAGCAGATTTCGAGCAGCACGCCGGGAAGTCCCGTTCCAGCACCGCTGCAAACGGCCAGACCCGCGTTTTTCATACCACGGTCACGCAGGCCTATGCCCTTCACAAGAGACTTGTGCATAATGGATTGAAGCTCGTCTGCTTTCGCAGCGGCATTCCTACTATGAATGTAGCTCTCGGTACCGGTACCACCCTCGCCGCTTGCATTGAAGTGAATGGAGACGAGCGAGGTGCATCCATGCTCTTTCGCATCCGCCTGGCGGTTCCAATACTCAATATTGCTAGCGACGTTGGAATACACGTCAAGACCATATAACTCGCGAGCGTATTTTGCGGTGAGCGTCACGAGCTCTGCCGTGAGCTTTGCCTCCTCGTAACCGTTTCCGCATGCGCCCGAATCATAGACGTCCTTTGCGCTGCTACCAACGCCATGTCCGGCATCAAGATAGATTTTGCTGCCCGCAATAGGCGTGGGCGTGGATTTGGCGCCCGAAATCGCGTACCAGCCGACACCTTCGGCCGTCCATCCGGCTTCGACAAGTTCCTTGTTCTCCTCGCTTGACGAGGTGAAGTTATGCGCACCCGCCTTGGCGTTGGGGTTGTACTGGCGCAAGATGGGAATCCTCATCTTGTCATCGGAATACCAGCCGATGCCCTCGAATATCCACCCAACACGGGCAAGGCCGTCACGCTCGGACGACGAAAGCGTGTAATGATGGTCACCCGCATTGGGATTGTAGAGACGATAGACGGGCGATTTGGATGTCTTGGGAGCAACCCAGCCGATACCTTCGGAAATCCACCCGATCTCGACGAGATTCGCACGCTCAGACCAGTTACCCGTATAGAAGTGTTCGCCGGAATTGGGGTTGTATAGGCGATACATGTCCACAGTCTCGGCAGTAGCCATGGCGGCAAGCGGTGCATCGGGAGAGCTGTCAGCGGCAGGCACGACTTCGTCAGCCGGCTGGGCCGCCGGTGATGCAGACTGCACTTCGCGAGATGCGCTTTCGCTGCTTGCCTTGGCGTCCTTGACATCCGAGGAAGTACTGGATTCTTGAGCGGGGCCATCGGTAATCATGCAAGCAGAAGCATCGTCGACTTGGACAGCCTCGATGACGCCATCCTCGCTTAGAGCAGTCTGCTCGTCTGCGAAGGCGACAGTCGACCCCAACACGAGCGTGCAGGCAAACGCGACGATAGAGATGCATGAGATGAGTCTGCCGTGATGATGTTTCATGCTATCACCCTTGGAATAGTGCATTTATAGTTCTTTTTCAGAGTACGCACCAGTGTAGCGCGGACGAAATGTCGGAGCAAAAAAGCCGACTATTTATTCATAAATGGGTCATTTTACCGGGCAGATACGGCCGCACACCCGACCGAGACGGGTTATTTAAGACCGTGCCAGCAATTCCCCTCGTAAATCCACCCAACACTGACGAGATGGTCTCTCTCTGAAGCATCTGCAGTGTAGTGATGCGATCCCGAGTTATTGCGAGGCGCCGTGGGCTGTACGTTGGGGTTGAACAGTCGATATAGCACCGTCCCCTTGGCCTCATCGGAATACCAGCCGACCCCCTCGTACTTCCAGCCCGCCTTGACGAGCATCTCACGTTCGGAGACGTCGGTCGTGTAGTGATGATCGGTGCCAGAATACAGACGGTAAACCGGCACGCTTGACTCCTTGGGCGCTCGCCAGGCTACGTTTTCATAGGTCCAGCCGGCAGAAATCAGATCCTCGCGTTCGCTGACACTTGCCGTGTAGAAATGCTCGCCGCTGTTCGGGTTGTACAGACGATACATGGCGCGCGAGTTAGTGTCGGGAACCGTGGACCCCTTGTACTGCGGGATGATGTAATTGTACGTGGGCTCAACGCCAATGCGGGCATAAGCCTGATCCATGAGCCTGCCAATTTCGTCTTGCCATGACACGCCCGTGCAGTACTGGTGCCAACAGCTGCCCTCGGCATTTGCACGTGCGTAATCCCACTTCATGGCATAGAGCGTAGGCTGCGCATAGGTGCTGCGATAGATATAGTTCTTGGCAATCCATTCGGCTCCGCCCAGAACAGCCGCTCGAGGAGAAGTCCAGCCCTGCTTGACCGCCATGCTCAAGCCGGCGCTTTCAGCAACGCCGTCAAAGGCACCGATGCCAAAGAAATTGTAATAGGTAACGCCTTGGTGCACTTGTCCCCTTGCCAACGTGGACGTGCCCCATCCCGTCTCGAGAATTGCATGGGCAACAAGATAGACGGCATTCACGTGGTAGGTCGCTTCGGCCTCGATGAAAGCCGCGCCCTGGCCATGAAGCATTCCCGCGCGGCCGTTTGCCGTAGAGTCGATATAGGCATCGATCTGGGCAGCAGAAAGCCCCGACGAAGTTCTGAGGTCTGCGAAAACGGTGAGGTTGCAGGTGTTGGGATCAAGCGCAGACTGAAATTGGGCATAGGAGTGATCGTAGCGATTGTCATTCTCCATGCACATTTGAATCATCTGGCTCAAGGTAATGTTGAGGCTCACGATATTGGACGTACCCGATGCCTGGGCAATCACTTGTCCATCGAACATGTCATCGAGCGACTGCGCAGACAACGCCTCGTCATCGATATGCTCGTAGGCCTTGGGGTCAGCGCGAAGCGGTCCTTCTATCCGCTCGGCAAATGCACTTTGCGCAAACAGGATAGGAAGGACCGCGATGGCTAACGCCGCAGCAAGCAGCAGGACTTTGGGTAGGAAGACTGTGGTTCGTTTGCTCATGTCACGTCTTTCTATAGCGCGTTTTGTCTGGCTTGCTCCGTTTTACTTGGACTCGGCCTTTGCCGCGTACCAGCCGATACCCTCGTACTTCCAGCCGACTTTGACAAGCGTATCGCGCTCGGAAGCATCGGTCGTGTAGTGATGGCTGCCGGAATTGTTGGTGGGGGCAGTGGGAACCACGTTGGGGTTGAACAGACGATAAACGCAGATGTTCTCGGCATCCTCGGCGGTCTTCACGTTCTCGGAATACCAACCGATGCCCTCGTCCTTCCAGCCGAGTTTGACGAGATTGTCGCGCTCGGTAGAGGACGTGGTGTAGTGGTGGTCGGTACCCGAGTACAGACGATATACGGGCGTGTCAGACTTCTTGGGGGCAGTCCACGCCTCGCCCTCGTACTTCCAGCCGGCTTTGACGAGATTGTCGCGCTCCTTGGAGTCGGCAGTGTAGAAATGCTCGCCGCTATTGGGGTTATAGAGGCGATACATGACCTGCGCGTCAACAACTTCGAACTGAACGATCTTCTTGGCCTGGAAGTTGCCGATGCCGGTAATGATTGCCGTGGCCTTACCGACCTTGTCATTGTCGACATACTCGACCGTGTAATCGACGCCTTCCTTGAGAGCGGTCTTGTCGGACAGGCTCAGAACAATCTCCACGGTAACGGGATCGCCAAGGAAGGTGGCATAAGACGGAGCCTTGGCCGTTGTCGCCTTGTTGATGTCGGCAGGAGCAATGATGACCTCGACGGTCTCGACATTCGTGCCGCCACCCTTCCAGACATAGCCATCGTTCAACGTGACCGTGAACTTATAGGTGCCGGCATTGGTAGCCAGAATGGCAGTCTTGTCGGTCTTGTCGTCGATGGTCTGCTGGAGGCCCTCCTCCTTGACGAGCTCGATCTTGTAGCCGTCGTTCGTGGGGAGAAGCTTCTGCGCAGCACCGGTATAGATCAAGTTGGCAGCCGGCGATGGAATGGCGACCTCTTTGGCGCCGGCAGAATCGGCGACAGCAGCTGCATCAGATGAATCGGCCGGAGCCGCGGGCTCGGCTGAGGCCGCTGCCTCGGCATTAGCATCGTCTTGGCCCCCATTGTCGGCGATTGCCTGCATGGGAACAAGCGCCATGACCAAGGCGAAGCACGCGAGCAAGCTCGCCACGAGACCCAAAACGCGCTTGCGCGAATCACGAGTCTTTATCATTTCGTTCATGAATACGTCTCCTTCTTTCTGAACTTAACGTCCGCTCAATATAGCATACGCACATTTGCGTTTTTCCCCATCAGAAAAACGACACATTACGTCATGCTTAGTTGCCATTCTGTTGCCTTGAGCGGCTGTTTAAGCGCCGGAAGCTATGGAAATTGTGCACTTTGCCTATTGTTTTGAAGTCGTAAGTTGCCCTTGCGAATCCCGTGCATATACTTCGTATCGAATAGCGTTCGGCCGCGTAGGAGGGTTCTATGCTGACTGATTGCCGTATCGGGCATTCACATACTCGCACCCGTGCGATTCACATATTGTCCTACTTGCTTCTCGCCATCGCCTTCGTGGCATTTGGCGCGGCACAGAGTGCCCTTGCGCCTGTCGCCCACGCCGAAGTGGACAAGGAGTTTGCACCCATCGTCAAAGACACGAGCGCAAACGATGCCGTTCTCGTCCTTGTCGTCGAGTTCAAGGACAGTCCGCAAGATGGCTTCTACGATCAGACGAATTTCGAGAAGCTCACGCACTCCATCAACAGCATGGGGGTTGATGGTAGCTACCGCAATTACCTCTACACGATCTCGAAAGGCAAGCTCAACACCGCGGCGTACTTTCCCCAGGCCTATACGGACGGAACATATCTGCATATCCGGGTGAATATGACCGCAGAGGAATACCTCAACGGTGTCGAGCAAGCAGGAAACACGTACAAGAACACAGATCGCGAACTCTTCGAGCAGATTACGCAGCAATTCAATTATGCCCGTCCCCATTTTGATACCGGCATCTTCATGGATGAGTCCGCCTCCATAAAGAATATGCTCGTTATCATCGACCTTCCTGAAAGCGTCGAGGGATTCACTTCCTATTCGGGCAATATAGCGAATCAAGCTCTCACATTTGGTATGCATACAATAGGCGATTTCACCATCGTGAGCGGCGGCGGCACCAGCAGCGGAGCCGATCGCTTTAACGCGAGCGTCGCTGTCCACGAACGCTTGCACGCCCTTGGCGCTCCCTACTACTACCGTGATGGAATCAGCGGCGAACCCGTTGGCGTCTGGGATGTCATGGCCAAGGCAGACTCATATTCCTGGCCCCTCGCTTTCACACGACAGCAAATTGGCTGGCTCGACAGCATTCCCGAGATCAGCCCGCAAAACTCCGGGCAGTCCATCCCGCTTTACAGCTCAAACGTGTCTGATGACACGAAATCAAAACCCCAGGCCTACAAGATCAAACCCTCGCCTTCGGAGTCGGAGTATTTCATCGTCGAATACCGAAAGAGAAACGAAGCTGCCGGCAATGGGGCATTCCCTGGATACGATGGGCAAATTCCCTCGTCGGGCCTCATCGTCTATCGCGTGAACCCGGCATACGCGGCTGATGGCAATACGAAGGGAAATGACTACGTATACGTCTTTCGGCCGGGAGAAACGGGAATAGGCGATGCGCAAGGTGACATTTCGAGCGCGGCGATCCGCGCGGGATCGTACGGGGCAGATGACGATTCTCTCGGCGCGAACCATTCCATCGGTTCCCTTGACCCAAACGCGACAGTGAGCGATGGCGCAATCTGCTACTCGAATGGCAAGAACACCGGCATTCTCATCGAGGCGATAGGGCAGGATAGCGATTCGATCACCTTCACCCTGAAGACCTCTTCCGACTATACGAGCACGAGCTGGGATCCCGTTCTCAACGCAGACGGGAGCAACCCGTTTTCCGACCTCGGGTCGCCTCGGAGCAACATCGTGACGGATGGGACAAATCTGTACGTACTCGCAGAGAAACGCGACACGTACAGCGACAGCAGCCTCGTGTACAAGTACGATGGAAAGAACTGGATTTCCCAAGGTGAAATTGGCGCGGGAATCAGGAACGCCGACATCATCTGGTTCAATGGCGCACTCTATGCAGCCGGTGTGCAGGAAGATGCGTCCAGTGCCAAAACCGCAAAGCTCAGATGTCTCCAAGGTGGCTCCTGGAAGGACGTGGCAAGTGTCGACATAGGCGAAGCCGACGGCACGCCCAATCTCGAAGTCGTTGACGGAACACTCTATATGCTGACGAGCAGCATCGTAAGTGGTGCCTCCGTGACACAGGTGTATAAGCTGGACGGATCGAAGCTCGCACAATACGGCAATGCGCTTCCCATCGCCAATCCTCGCAATGCGACGATTGTCAGCATTGGCGGAAAGCCCGCCGTTATCGCCGGTCAAACGCGAGACTCAGGAACGGGCGGCTCCTCGACCCAGTCGGACACGAGCCTCTATCGCCTCGAAGATGCTTCCGCAGCGCCGGAAACCCTCATGCCAAACAAGGCCGCATCTACCATCAGCGCCACCACGATGAACGGTATGACTTACGTATATGTCTTTGGCGCAGACGGAACCTTGTCTTCGGGCAGAGAGGCCCGCCTCATCGAATACGATAGCTCGGGTACCCCGACTCAGAACAGGGTGCTCGAACAGGCCTTCGATGGAACGCAGGGCGGAGACCTCGTGACTGATGGACGCAATCTCTTTTTGACCATCGGCACGGCATCGCGCGGAACCGTCTCCTATAAGATCGCGGGTGGCAACGCGGATGAGATCACGTCGCTCGACGACTATGTGTATCTATCGAGCTACGAGGCCGAAAGCTGCATCGTCGGCAACAAGCTCTATGTTGCTGCCGTTGACAGCGCAGCGGGAACGATTGCCGTGTGCTCCTATGTCATCGAATCGAGCACGCCTCCCGACCCCCCGATCCCACCGCAGGACATCAGCGCAGCCGAGGTGTCGTCAATTCCCGATCAACTCTATACCGGCGAGAAAATCACGCCCAACCCGACTGTGACGTTAAGCGGTCGCACGCTCGTAAAGGATACTGACTATACCGTGAGCTATAGCGAAAACGTCAATCCGGGTCCCGTGACCGTAACCATCACCGGAATCGGCGACTACACGGGAACCAAGACCACCTCGTTCAAGATCGTGAACTCGGTGACGAACATCTCAAACGCAAGCGTTACGGGCATTCCGGCATCGCAAACGTATACGGGCAGCGCGTTTACGCCAAGGCCCACGGTGAAGATGGGCAGCACGACACTCAGGCTCGGCACTGATTACACGCTCAGCTACTCCGACAACACGAACGCGGGCACGGCAACCGTAACAATCACCGGCGGGGGGAGCTACCAGGGCACCAAGAAGGTGACCTTCACCATCGCACCCCGCAACATCGGCGGGGCGTCAGTCTCGCCCATCGCCACCCAAATCTACGATGGCAAGGTCAAGACACCCAAGCCGACGGTGAAGGTTAACGGAAAGATACTCAGAGCCGGCGTCGACTATGACATGATCTACAGCAACCACGTCAACGTGGGCGTCGCGACGATCACGTTCAAGGGCAAGGGCAACTACACGGGTCAGACGACCACTACGTTCAACATAAAGAGAGAGCAGACCACAACCGACACAAAGCCGACCGAGACCGGCGGCAAGTCCATGTACCGCCTGTACAACCCCAACAGCGGCGAGCACTTCTACACCGCCGACGCCTCCGAGCGCGACAACCTAAAACGCGTGGGCTGGGCCTACGAGGGCGTGGGGTGGACGGCGCCGAAGACCTCCAAGACCCCGGTGTACCGCCTGTACTCGGGAACCGACCACCACTACACGATGGACGCCTCCGAGCGCGACAACCTCGTGCGCGTGGGCTGGAGGTACGAGGGGATCGGCTGGTACTCCGACGACGGCAAGCGCGTGCCGCTGTACCGCCAGTTCAACCCCAACGTCAATCCGAGCGCGCCGCGCAACAACTCCGGGAGCCACAACTACACCAAGGACCTCGCCGAGCACAACAGGCTCGTCGCGATAGGCTGGAAGGGCGAGGGCGTCGGATGGTACGGGATGTAGGGACGACGACGTGGCGGAAATGTGACGGGGGTCAGGAAGTGTGTCAGGGGTCAGGCCCCTGTCACATCGCGATGTGTCACGTTCGGACGGCAAGATGTGACAGGGGCCTGACCCCCGTCACATTCGGGATGCAGAAAGCGGCACTATGAAACGAGGAGCTCACACCAAGCACACAAAGAAAAGCACAGCCATGCGTGCTCGCCTGGCAATTTCGGCATGCCTCACAAGCGTTGTGGCGCTCGTTTTCTGCATTGGCATCTTGAGTACCAACGTATCGCAAGGCACTCCGCCCGATGAAGCTACCCCTGCTTCGAGCTCTGCTTCTGTAGAATCCGATGCTACGACAGGCAACTCCACCGAAGGCAAGCCCTATTCCGGCGAAGATGCAACGACCCCCACTGCTGTCTACGCATCTGTTCCCCAAGACGAATACGTGCCGAACACGGTCGTCATCTCGATTGACGATGAACAGGATGTTGAATCCGCGCGGGCAGCGCTCGGCGCCCTTGGCTTTGCGGGCAATGCGTCAATCAACGCAGATGATGCTGCATGCGGTTTCGTGACGCTCACCTACGAGGGTGCGGCAAGCGCGGGAGAGGTTGCCGATCAGCTGCAAGCACAGGGCCTCACCGCCCAGCCCAACTTCAAGTACTACGCGCTCGATCTTGACGAGGTCGAGGGCACCCAGTCCCCGACAATAGATGACGAGGCTGGCCTTACCGCTGCGCCCCCAAACTCCGATGCCTCTGCGAGTGAAGACATCGCACCTGACCCCCAGGGCAACACAGATGAGGCGGACTCTCCCCTCGTCGCACAGGCAACATCCGTCAACGACCCCCTATCGGGCCAGCAATGGGGATTGCAGGCAATTCAGGCGCGCGACGCCTGGAGCATCGCGAAATGTCGCCCCAGCGCTGGTGCAACACGCCGTGTGAGCGTCGCGGTCATCGATTCGGGTTGCAACGTCAACCATCCCGATTTGAGGAACAACATCGTCGGTACCTATGACACGATCACGGGCGGATCGGCCGTCGCCGATGAGCAAAACCACGGTACACCCGTTGCCGGCATCATCGCCGCCGAAGCCAATAACGGCATAGGCGTTGCCGGCATCTCGTACAACGCGGGACTCTACATCGTGCGCGCCCTTCACAAGCAAAACGGTGATTTCGTGGCACAGTCAACCGATATCATCAAGGCATACAGGAACATCATCGCCAATAAGACCGTCAATTACTCCACGGGCGAGAAGATCCGCGTCATCAACATGAGCCTCGGCAGCAAGCGCACGGGTGAGCTAGGAGAAAACGACGCAGCCATCATGCGCGTCATCGACGAGGCGTACAACGAGCATGACCTTCTGACCGTGAGCGCTGCCGGCAATCGCGACGGCAACCTCCCCTATCGTTGCTTTCCCTGCGATTTCTCGGACAATATCATCGGTGTCATCAACATCAAGCAGGATCTCACGCGCGAATCGGATTCGAACTACAACGTAAGCGGCCGCATGACCAAGCAGCTCTCGGCTCCTGGGACAAGTATCCTCACCACAATGGCCGGTGGCGGATATGACATCAAGAGTGGCACCTCCATGGCCGCACCGTGCGTGACAGGCGTCGTCGCACTTGCGTTTGCCGCCAACCCCAATTTGACCGCCAAAGAGCTCAAAAGCATCCTGTTCTCGGCAGCGGATGACATCGGCGCACAGGGTTTCGACAACCTGTACGGTTATGGCAAGATCAATGCGCTCAATGCCGTTAACCTCGCCAAGAGCAAGGCGGCTATCGCGGGTCCTGATTCGCTTCTCGCCGGTACGACGACGAACCTCAAATGCCCCGGTGCGGGTACATGGAGCTCGAGTAATCCCAGTGTGGCCTCCGTGAACTCTAGCGGCGTCGTTCGCGGAGTCAAACCCGGCTACACGACCATCAGCGTTAGCGCGAATGGGCAGACGCTCAAGAAAACCATCACGGTATATGACGGCAAGGTAAGCGGACCCTCGTCATTGACGGCAAACGATACGGCACAATACAAGGTCGAGAGCAGCATCGATGGCAATTGGACCTTCGAGGTCAGCTCAAACAAGATCGACGCCACGATTACCGAAACGGGCAAGCTCACTGCCAAAGCTGCCGGTCAGGTCACTATTACCGCACGGCTCGACTCCAACCCGAGCATTAGCGCCCGAGCCACCGTCAACATCGCGCAGCCCACGAGCAAAGTCATGTATCGCCTCTACAACCCCAATTCAGGCGAACACTTTTACACCGCGGATGCCACCGAACGAGACAGGGTCAGTCGCGCAGGCTGGAAGTACGAAGGAGAGGGTTGGACCGCACCGGCAAAATCCAACACGCCGGTCTATCGCCTATACTCGGGTACCGACCATCACTACACCACGGACGCCTCCGAGCGTGACAATCTCGTGCGCGTGGGATGGAAGTACGAGGGCATCGGCTGGTATTCCGATGACGCCAAAGGCGTTGCCCTGCACCGTCTGTTCAATCCCAACGTAGACCCTCAGGCGCCGCGCAACAACTCCGGTAGTCACCACTACACCACGGACGCCTCCGAGCGCGAGAGACTCGTTCGAGTCGGCTGGAGGTACGAAGGCTACGCCTGGTACGGCATGCGCTAACCTGCGATGCTGCGGAATGTGACAGGGGCCAGGCCCCTGTCACATCCGTCACATTCATGTGGACATTCTGTGAGAGGGTGGGGACGCGTGACAGGCCCGAAACCAGTGGCATAGTGATAGGTTACATTTGCCTGCCAATTTTCTATCAAATCCACCCCTCTTACTGCGGAAATCGCACTCTCTCGCTACAATTGCGCCATGAAAAACGGAGCACATAGCAACGAAACAAAAAGGCATTCACGCGGTCGCATGCGCGCAGTTGTATCCGCATGCCTCGTGGCGGCCTTTGCCCTCGTTGTCGGCGGATTCTTCCTCGCGCAAGGACCGGCCCCTCGTCCAGACTCCCCCGGTGACGCTACCGTCTCCACCGATGCGAACGACTCTGCAACCGAACAGTCCCCGGACACCGCTACAGACACCAACAGGGACGTGGCCCTCGATGTCGAACTCGGCTACGTCCACGACGAGGTGCTGCTCAGCATCGAGCCGGGTACGAGCGCCGACAGCATTAACAAGGTACTTGCCTCATGCGACTTCGCGGCCACGAGAGACGTCTCCGACCAGGACCTGAGCGCCGGCTACGTCAGCATCGAGCTCGCCGATGGCGCGGACGTGAAGGACTCCGTTACGACGCTCAAGCTCTCGGGCCTCAAGGCACAACCCAACTTCGTCTACCAGCTTGCCGAAAACAGCGGCAGCGCAAATAGCGTATCTGCCGTGCAGCCCGCTTCCACAAACGCCGACGGCGCAGTGACACCACAGGCAGCGGTGAGCATTAACGATCCGCAAAGCGTGCAACAATGGGCGCTTGACTCAGTCAATGCATACAACGCATGGGGAATCGAGAAGTGCGGTGACAAGGGCGGCAATCGCGTTTCGGTCGCCGTCATCGACACGGGTGCTCAAATTAATCATCCAGACTTGAAGAACAATGTCGTCGCCCACTACAACTCTGCGACAAAGAAGAACCTTGGGCGAGAAGATGACGTCGATGATGAAAGCGGGCATGGAACCCATGTTGCCGGCATCGTGTCAGCCGAAGCCAATAATGGCCAATATGTCGCAGGCGTCTCCTACAATGCCGGCCTCGTCATCATCAAGGCAAGCTATTTCGGGGAGGATCAGGAGGGTAATCCAGGTCACTTCTTTGACACCGCTGATATCGCCAATGCATACAATTGGCTCTTCAGCGCACACGAAGGCGTTGCTGGAGCAAAGAGTAACGCCGAGTTCTATAACGTGCGTGTCATAAACATGAGCCTGGGCGCCAAACAAGAAACTCTGACAACAGAAGACGAGGTGCTCATGTCCTGCATAGATTCAGCTCGACAGGGCTCGTACACAAATGGCGAAAACATCACGACCCGCTTTCCGAGTATTCTCACTGTAACTGCCGCCGGAAACAACCCCATTGATGGTCCCTATATAAGCAATCCCGGTGATTTCGCCAATGGCATATCAGTTATCAACCTCAAGAAGACTGACAATTGGACGACATCCAATAACAGTGTCGCACGCGATGCAAGTTCCAACTACAACGTTGACGACAAGCATGTCAAGAACATTAGCGCCCCAGGTACCAGTATTCTCTCCCTATCAAATACAAGTAATGTTGCGAACGCGACCGGTACCTCCATGGCCGCTCCTTGCGTCGCCGGCATCGCGGCCCTCATCTTCTCCGAAAACCCCAAGCTCAACGCAAGCCAGGTCGCGGACATCATCGAAGCGACAGCCACCGACATAGACGCCGCGGGCTGGGATCGCGAAACCGGCTACGGTGAGATCGATGCCTACCATGCTCTTCAGGTCACGAGTGCATCACTCGTAGGAGACGACACGATTCAGCGCAGCGAAAACGGCAGCGTCAAGATGCTGTACGGCGATGGTACGGCATGGGGCGATGGGGGCTCCCCCTCCGATTGGTCATGGAGCGTCGATAAGTCCAACATCATCGAGATGACCGTCACGGATAGCGGAGACAACATGGGTGTCTCGTTCGTGGGCAAGGAGCCAGGCACGGCGACCATCACCGCCACGCTCAAAGATGCCGATGGCAATGCGGATACGGGTATCACGCTGAGCAAGAGCGTCACGGTTACCGGACTCGATATCAGCTCTGCGAGCGTAAGCAAAATCGACAACAGCTACACATATACGGGCAAGGCCATATCGCCTACCCCGACGGTAGTCTACGGCAGCACGACGCTCACGAAGGGAAGCGACTATACGGTCAGCTACAAAGATAACGTCAATGCCGGTACCGCCACCGTCATCATCAAGGGCGCGGGCAAGTGCTCCGGCACGATCACGAAAACCTTTACCATCAATCCGGCGAGCATCTCCACCGCAACATTCGGAACCGTCGGCAGCTACCCATACAACGGAAACGTGATCACTCCCAAACCCGCCGTTTCGCTCGGTGATTTCGGCGTCCTGTCCGAGAACAAGGACTTCACGTACGAATACCAGAACAACAAGAACGCGGGCAACGCCGCCCAGATACGCGTCGTCGGAAAGGGTAATTTCGAGGGCGCGACCGAATGGGGCAGGTGCAACTTCACCATCAGCAAGCTCGAGCTGCAGACCGCCACCGTGACAATCGCCCCCCAACGTTACACGGGTAAAGAGCTCAAGCCCAAGGCAACGGTCATAGTTAACTCCATCACGCTCAAAGAGGGTACTGATTACGACATCATCTACCGCAACAACACCAATCCCGGCACTGCCACGGCCGTCATCACCGCCAAGAACGATGGAAATTACTCCGGCTTCAAGAACGCGGAATTCGATATCGTCAATCCCATCACACGCTCCATGATCACCATCAATGATGCCCCCACCTACACGGGACATGAGCTCAAGCCCAACATCACCGTGCGCGATGGCAACAAGGTTCTCAAAGAAGGGACGGACTATCGTATCGTCAACTTCTGGAACAACGTAAACGCCGGCACAGACAGCGCCCGCGCGGATGTCGTCGGTTTAGGCAACTACCACAGCAGCGGAAACTACGTACGCATCTGGTATGCCATCAAGCCCGTATCTCTCAGCGGCGCGACGGTCAAGATCCCGTCCCAGACGTACACCGGCAGCGCGATCACGCCCAATCCCACCGTCACGATGCCCGGGCACGGGACGCTCACGAAGGAGAAGGACTACACCGTCCAGTACTCCAACAACGTGAACGTCGGCACGGCGAGCGCAACCGTCATCGGCAGGGGCAACTACACGGGATCCCTGAAGCAAACCTTCTCGATCGCGAAGTCGGGCGCAACGAATCCGGACGGCCGAGAGATGTACCGCCTGTATAATCCCAACAGCGGCGAGCACTTCTACACCGCCGACGCCTCCGAGCGCGACAACCTAAAACGCGTGGGCTGGGCCTACGAGGGCGTGGGGTGGACGGCGCCGAAGACCTCCAAGACCCCGGTGTACCGCCTGTACTCGGGAACCGACCACCACTACACGATGGACGCCTCCGAGCGCGACAACCTCGTGCGCGTGGGCTGGAGGTACGAGGGGATCGGCTGGTACTCCGACGACGGCAAGCGCGTGCCGCTGTACCGCCAGTTCAACCCCAACGTCAATCCGAGCGCGCCGCGCAACAACTCCGGGAGCCACAACTACACCAAGGACCTCGCCGAGCACAACAGGCTCGTCGCGATAGGCTGGAAGGGCGAGGGCGTCGGATGGTACGGGATGTAGGGACATGCATAATATTGGCATTCTCCAAGAAGGATGCCGTGCCACTCGATAGGATAAGCAAGAAAGAGAAGGACGTCCATGAGCAAGATTGACACTGCAAAGAAAATCGCCAAGGTGATCAAGAAGTATCCTGACAACGTGATGCGATTCACACGGTTCGCGGGCCTTTATGGCATTAAAGGATTACGTGATCGCATCCACGACGAGATAATCGTCGATGAGCTGTATTCTTCTTTGCCCAATACAGAGCCGGGAAGCGTGAGCGGCTCCATCCTTTTCTCTGTCATCATGCCCACATACAACGTCGAGAAAAAGTGGGTCGAGAAAGCTGTAGAATCGATTAAGGCGCAAACCTACAACGATTGGGAACTGTGCATCGCAGATGATTGCTCGAGCAACGAGGAACTGCTCGACTACCTCAAGAGCATTCAAGGCGATAGGATCAAGATTAGATTCCTCGAAGAAAATCTCGGCATCTCGGGGACCAGCAATGCTGCAACAGAGCTGGCGAGCGGTAGCTACCTGGTCTTGCTCGACGATGATGACGAGCTCGCATTCAATGCGCTCGAAGAGCTTTTCTACATGGTATCCGCAACCCATGCCGACATCATCTACAGCGACAATGACGTCATAGACGAAAAGGGTAAGCGCCTTTCTCTTTTTCTCAAACCAGATTGGTCATATGACCTCATGATGGCCCAAATGTATGTCGGACACCTGCTCGCCTTCAAGAAATCCATCTTCGATGAAGTCGGTGGATTCGACAGCGCCTTCGATGGAAGCCAAGATTACGATCTATTCCTCAGGATGATGGAGAAGACGGATTCCATAGAGCACATCCCCCATGTGCTCTACTCATGGCGCTCCCTGCCAAGCTCAACGGCAACAAATCCCGATGCAAAACCCTATTCTCAAATTGCCGGCCTGAGGGCAATTCAATCTCATTTCGATAGGACAAAAGGCAAGGACGTTGTTCATGTCGAAGAAACAGACAAGCTGTTCGTATACGACGTGCGTTGGACCTTGCCCGAAGACAGACCCCTTGCCTCGATTATCATCCCCACGAAGAATCACGTTGATGACTTGATAACAGCCGTCGAAAGCATCTTCATGCGCACGACGTATCCCAATTACGAGATTATCATCATTGATAACAATTCAGAAGACCCAAAGACGGAGGAGTACTATTCCTATCTCACGGAGACACGTGACAACGTAAAGATAGAACGGGCAAATTATCCTTTCAACTGGTCCAAGGTCAATAACCAGGGCATTGAGGCATCAAAGGGAGAGGTAATTGTCTGCCTGAATAACGATGTCGTCATTTTGACCGACGAGTGGCTCGATCGACTTGTCGAAAACGCCCTGCGGGAAGATATCGGCGTCGTTGGATCCCTCCTTCTCTACCCGGATGGCACGATCCAGCATGCAGGTGTCGTCGTGGGCCTCGGAGGTTGGGCTGACCACATTTACAAAGGTGCTCAACCAGTACATCACGGCAATCCATTTGTATCCCCCATGGTGCCCAGAAACGTCACCGCTGTCACAGGCGCATGCATGGCTTTCTCGCGAAGCCTTGTCGACGACATCGGCGTCTTCGACGAAGACTTTATCGTGTGCGGAAGTGATGTCGAGATGTGCCTGCGCGCAATCAGAAATGGATACAGGAACCTGTACCTTCCAGATGTGAGACTCACGCACTTCGAATCGAAAACCAGAAACCCCACGGACATTCCCAAGATTGACTTCGAACTTTCGCGGAGAGCTTACAAGGGATATCTTCTTGCCGGCGATCCCTTCTTCAACAAAAACCTCGATTACAGCAGCTGCATTCCGCAACCTATCTCGCATCGCACGTTCTTAAAGCGCGAAAAGGACGAGGAGGGCATCGAGACGAGTGTCCCCGAAATTCGTCCGATTCATTTCCGGAACAGCCATCATGACAAAACCAGAATCAATTTGATGATTCCCTCTTTGAACAACGAGGATATCTTTGGTGGCATTTCAACCGCACTGAATTTATTCAACACCCTAGTCAAAGAACTGAATTGCAACTCCAGGATCATCATTATGGATGCCAAACCATATGAAAAAGAGATAGCAAAGAGGTTTCCTCAGTACGAATTTGTGAATATGAATGACGACTCTTCATGCGCGCATCAAATCGTATCCATATATCGAAGAGGACGCGAATCAAGCGTCCCCGTCGGGGAAAATGACTGGTTCCTCTGCACCTCATGGTGGAGCGCCTTCATTGTCCAAGCCGAGCGAGCCCACTTGAAATATGAGGGAGCAATGCATTCAGAGACGCCCCTTCTGTATTGCATTCAGGACTATGAACCCGGTTTCTATGCCTGGTCGAGCAAATACATGCTTGCGGAATCGACATACTTGAACGAAAGCCCGATAGTTGCCATATTCAATTCGCAGGAGCTCAAGAACTATTTCGACGAGAAGGGATATTCCTTCGATACGTCGTACGTATTCAACCCTTCCCTCAATAGTGGTCTGAAAGATAAGCTTGAAAAGCTCGAGGGCACGGCCGCGAAGCGCAGACAAATAGTCGTATACGGGCGACCGAACACTGACCGCAACGCCTTCTCCCTCATCATCGAATCGCTCAGAGAATGGATCGACACGCAAGAGACTGGCACACAATGGGATTTCGTATCCGCCGGCGAACAGCACGAACCAATCCCCCTTGGGCGTGGGAAGAACCTCGTGTCGGTAGGCAAACTCACCATCGATGATTACGCCCGTCTGCTTACAGAATCTTATGCAGGCATATCCCTTATGGTGTCTCCTCATCCAAGCTATCCGCCTCTTGAAATGGCGTCGTTCGGCGTGCAAACGATTACGAATGCGTACTCAGGGAAGGACCTCTCTGATTTTTCGCCTTACATACACTCGCTGCGATGCGTGACCCCGCAGGATATAGCCCATTGTCTAGATTCAATATGCGCCAAATATACGAACGAAGCCGAGACTGCGCTTGTGCCCGAAGAGTATGTTAATCCGCGAAGCACGTTTCCTTTCATAGGAAAAGTTGCTAGCCATATATTGAACTACAGAAAATAGACCTGTCGACCGTTATTCTGCCTCGTTGCACTACAGGATTTACTCCCCAAACCTCAAATTGAAGTACGAGTTGTCGAGCGTGTAGTTGGGATTGGCGAGGACGTCGGTCCTGTACTCCTCTCCCCAGCGCGACCAGAGCCTCGCCACGTCTTGCGGCCGGTCCGACAGATGCGAGTACCCGAGCAGCAGCTGCTCCAGGCCGGCCCGCGCGACGACGCGCGCATCCGGATCGACCATGACGAGCTTTCCCAGGTCGCGCATCCTGAACGAGAAGTCGACGGCACGGGCCAGCGGCGTGTCGTACTCCCCGGAAAGACCACCAGCCGCCTCGAAGTCGGCCCTGCGAAACGCCGCGCACGAGAGGTCGACGGCGCTGTAGTCGCACCGCGCCTCGGCGCAGCCGTTGTACCCGCCGCCCATGCCCTGCACGAAGCCCTGGTTGAGGTAGCCTATGGTCCCGTCGCCCTTCACGCAGAGGCCGACGTGCAGGTTGAGCCCCTCGGGGGTGACCGACTTGGCGGACACGACGCCCAGGTCGGGCCGTGCCAGCGCGTCGCGCATGCGACCGAGGGCGCCGACACCGTCCTCGAAGGTCACGTTGTCGCCGACCACGATGACGTGGTCGCCCTTGGCCCTGCGGATGACCTCGTCCAGGTCGTCTTCGCCGGCGATAAGCCTCTCCGCGAGGATGGAGGTCCGCTGTCCCCCCAGGCTCTCCTCGAGACGCCGGGTCGACTCCTCGTCATGGCTGACGACCACGAGCGAGACGTCCCGCGCCGCCGAGGGCGCGTAGTCGGTCCGGTAAAGCCATGGAATGTCACTGGGAGTTACCTGCGCATCGATGTCCCTGAAAGCGTAATAGCGACATATAGCGCACATGGATGAATCGAAGCGCCGAACATCGACCTCATCCGTCCCCTTGTGAGTGAGAGAGCCCTCATTTTCCCGCCAGTGATAGAGAACCTTGGGCACGCGAACAACACCTTCAGCGACTTCCGCAATCTTGAGCGTGAGGTCGTAGTCCTGCGAGCCGCTCACGTCGTCGCCGTAGGGCTCAACCCGCTCGTAGGCGCGGCGGCTGACCGCCAGCATGTGGAGCGGGTAATTAAATGACCTGAGTAAATCGATATTGAACTCGGGTTTGAATCTGGGAGTCGAGAAGAATGATCCGTCTTCGGATACAGAATCCTCGTCGCAGTACAGCAAGTCGATGCTCGGATCCTCGTTGATAGCGCGGACGTACTCCTCCAGGATACGGGCGTCGACGATGTCATCGTGATCGAGGAAGGAGAGGTAATCACCGCTCGCCACCTCGATTCCGGCGATGGTGTTCTCGGCTATGCCCTTGTTCTCGTCCAGAGTTATGACCTTGAAACGCGAATCGTCCAGACTGCGCAGGAACGCCGAGACCTCTTCGTTGTCGGGACTTGCGTTTACGAGGATGTGCTCCCAGCGGGGATACGTCTGAGCCTTCAGGGAATCCGTCAAGTCGCTCAAGAAGCCGATGGGCGTGTTGTAGACGGGGGTGATCACGCTCATGAGCGGCCGGAGAGCCAGATCGCTCGAGTCATCCGCATCGTCCCGGCGCTCGTCTTTCTTTATCCACTCCCCGTAGAGCCCGTCGACTCCCGGGTTGCACATCTTGGCTATGCGCTCGTTGAGCATCCTCCTGTGCATGCCGGGCGTGAAGCGAAGGAAGCCGGCGCCCGGCACGGCGGCGAACAATCCCAGGGTGTTCGTGGGAAGCCTGGCCGCAAGAACGTAGGCGGCAGACCGGGCATCCCCCCTTCCTCCTATGGCCTCACGCGAGAGGAGGCTCACCTCGGGACGCAGCTCGTGACCGAGAGCATCGAAGACGCGCAGTGACGGCTCGGCATCGCTCGGCATGACGACGAGAAAGCGGAACGAACTCGTGTCGTCCTCCAGGTCGTAGATGCCGATAAGCTCGAGCAGGCCGCGCGAACCGACGCAGGAGGCCCTCGCGTCTCCCACGTCAGCGGACCGACGCCCGAAGGCCCTCATGAATCCGCATGCCCTCAGGTACGCTATTTCGCGTTTGACGTCCATATCCTATCCAAATGATACTTCAGCATATAATTTCCGAGCCCTTCGCCCGATTACGAGAGTATAACAGGCTGTATCTTTATCCCGCCGGGATGTGACGGGGGCCTGGCCCCTGTCACATTTTCAAATTGAAGTACGAGTTGTCGAGCGTGTAGTTGGGATTGGCGAGGACGTCGGTCCTGTACTCCTCTCCCCAGCGCGACCAGAGCCTCGCCACGTCTTGCGGCCGGTCCGACAGATGCGAGTACCCGAGCAGCAGCTGCTCCAGGCCGGCCCGCGCGACGACGCGCGCATCCGGATCGACCATGACGAGCTTTCCCAGGTCGCGCATCCTGAACGAGAAGTCGACGGCACGGGCCAGCGGCGTGTCGTACTCCCCGGAAAGACCACCAGCCGCCTCGAAGTCGGCCCTGCGAAACGCCGCGCACGAGAGGTCGACGGCGCTGTAGTCGCACCGCGCCTCGGCGCAGCCGTTGTACCCGCCGCCCATGCCCTGCACGAAGCCCTGGTTGAGGTAGCCTATGGTCCCGTCGCCCTTCACGCAGAGGCCGACGTGCAGGTTGAGCCCCTCGGGGGTGACCGACTTGGCGGACACGACGCCCAGGTCGGGCCGTGCCAGCGCGTCGCGCATGCGACCGAGGGCGCCGACACCGTCCTCGAAGGTCACGTTGTCGCCGACCACGATGACGTGGTCGCCCTTGGCCCTGCGGATGACCTCGTCCAGGTCGTCTTCGCCGGCGATAAGCCTCTCCGCGAGGATGGAGGTCCGCTGTCCCCCCAGGCTCTCCTCGAGACGCCGGGTCGACTCCTCGTCATGGCTGACGACCACGAGCGAGACGTCCCGCGCCGCCGAGGGCGCGTAGTCGGTCCGGTAAAGCCATGGAATGTCACTGGGAGTTACCTGCGCATCGATGTCCCTGAAAGCGTAATAGCGACATATAGCGCACATGGATGAATCGAAGCGCCGAACATCGACCTCATCCGTCCCCTTGTGAGTGAGAGAGCCCTCATTTTCCCGCCAGTGATAGAGAACCTTGGGCACGCGAACAACACCTTCAGCGACTTCCGCAATCTTGAGCGTGAGGTCGTAGTCCTGCGAGCCGCTCACGTCGTCGCCGTAGGGCTCAACCCGCTCGTAGGCGCGGCGGCTGACCGCCAGCATGTGGAGCGGGTAATTAAATGACCTGAGTAAATCGATATTGAACTCGGGTTTGAATCTGGGAGTCGAGAAGAATGATCCGTCTTCGGATACAGAATCCTCGTCGCAGTACAGCAAGTCGATGCTCGGATCCTCGTTGATAGCGCGGACGTACTCCTCCAGGATACGGGCGTCGACGATGTCATCGTGATCGAGGAAGGAGAGGTAATCACCGCTCGCCACCTCGATTCCGGCGATGGTGTTCTCGGCTATGCCCTTGTTCTCGTCCAGAGTTATGACCTTGAAACGCGAATCGTCCAGACTGCGCAGGAACGCCGAGACCTCTTCGTTGTCGGGACTTGCGTTTACGAGGATGTGCTCCCAGCGGGGATACGTCTGAGCCTTCAGGGAATCCGTCAAGTCGCTCAAGAAGCCGATGGGCGTGTTGTAGACGGGGGTGATCACGCTCATGAGCGGCCGGAGAGCCAGATCGCTCGAGTCATCCGCATCGTCCCGGCGCTCGTCTTTCTTTATCCACTCCCCGTAGAGCCCGTCGACTCCCGGGTTGCACATCTTGGCTATGCGCTCGTTCAGAAAACGCGTGTGCTGCCCCGGCGTAAAGCGAAGGAAGCCGCCCTCCCCTGCCGCAACGTAAAGCCCGAGCGTATCCGTGGGGAGCTCGGCGGCAAGGACATAAGCGGTAGCTCCGGGACGGTCATCTTGATCTACGAGCTGCTCTTTGGAGAGAAGCTTTATCGGCGCATGTATCTCGACTCCCCGCATGTCAAAGAACCGTAATGAGGGCTCCGTATCACTCGGCGTGACGACGAGGAACCTGAAGGAGCTCATGCCGTTCTCCAGGTCATAGAAGCCGACACATTCGATGAGGCCCGTGGCATCCTTGCATGAAGTCATCGCCTCGCGCACGGACTTGGAAAGCCTCGAGGAAAACGCCATTACCGCGCGAGCCTTCATATGATCAATTTCACGCTTGATGTTCATGGGGGTCCTCTCAGAAGAAGGCAACGATTTGCTCGTAAAGCACTGGATTGCTATCAGCTATGGAATCATAGCGCAAGGGACTGACAAGCTCGAGCGTCCCCAGCACCAGGGTAAAGATAACGGCACAGATAAAAAGCGCTATGAAGATGACCCGAACGGCCGGCCGCTTTGCGATGCCTCGCATCTGCAGCGTGAGAATGACGAAGCAGGCGACCAGGGATATGTAGAGGCCGAAATCGCTGAAGTAACGCTCGGTAATGCCCGCCGTCCGCGTATCCGCGAACAACACTATCACGGTAAAGAGCACGCATAGCCACGAGAAGCCCCAAAGCCCCCTCTTTTTGAGGGAACGCCAGAGAAACGGAAACGCGAATGCAACGATGAGCACGGGCTTCATGATGAAGATGCCGCCAAAGAACGGCTCATGCGGCGCATATCCCAAATCAAGGTACGTAATACTCGTCGGCTCAATGAAGGGGAAGGCCGAACTGAGCGCCAGAGGCTGAAACAGGTACTTCACTATGATGATGAGCGTCACGAGATTGCGCTGGTGATACTCGGTCATATCGAAGCCGGTCAGATTGTAGCTGCTCCCAAAATCAAGAACGGAGCCAAAGCGGACGTAGTTGTACCAGAGCAAAGGCGAAATCACGATGACAAAGGGCAGGAGCGCCGCCACGGTTTGCCAAACGCCCTGCTTCGAGAAGAGGCGTCGTGAGACGAATATCTCGTCCTTGAAAATTGGAAAGGCGAGAAAACAGGCAAGCATGAATTGCGGTCGGCAGCCGAAGTTCAATGCCATGCAAGCCGAGCCGAGCGCAAGACAGGGAACGGAGAGGCTCGAATGGTTACCGCGTCTCGCCTTGAGCCATAGCCAAAGGCCAAGGGCGGTAAAGAGCAGCGAGCTCAGGATAGGCACGGAGTAGAAGCGCGCAACAAAGGCGAGGTATATGTAATTACAGCCATTGAAGACGACGAAGAGGCAGGCCAGAAGCGATAGCGTCGTGACGCTACCTGCAAAGTAGCGCAGCGCAAGACGCCTAATCAGAAGACTCATGGCGATGATGGCCAGGACGCCAATGATGCCCAGGGCAACGGGTGTGGACAGCCAAGAACCCGTGATGAGCTGATAGGGCATGTAGAGCAAAACCGCAGGTACGACGCCAAAATAGCAGTAGTAGCTCCCCTCATAGAAGGCATGGTCCCAGAAGACAGGGACGGACTCGCTGGCGATGGCGGCGCGCATGTCGTAATCGTACGGATTGGCCAAATCCGCAAGCTCTTGAGAAACGGGCAGGTCGAGAGTGAGCTGTCCATGGAGCAACGCGTCGGCCAAGAGCGCGTACTGATCGTTTTCGAAGTAGTGGTTGAACTCCGTCGAGAACTGAAACCCCTCGAGCGTTCCGGTCGCGCTGTTAAGCATGAAGGTGAGCAGAAACGCAACGACGAGGCATAGCGTCGCCATGCAGTAAATGACGCGTCCTCCAAGGGAGTTCGGATTATTTGCGGAGGAGTTTGCGGTCATAACAAGCCGCGTCAATCGTCTTCGTCCATCACGCGATAGACTTCGAGCTCCCATTGACGGTGATTTGCCTTGGCAACAGAATCGAGGATGGTGCCCACGGCAAACGAGAGCACAGCGCAGATCACGAGGGCAACGGCGAGGACGGCTGAGGGCAGCTTGGTCACATAGCTCGTGTCAAAGTACTCGACAACCACCGGAATGCCCGCGATGAGGCCGAGCGCGACAAGGATAAGCGATACCCAGCCGAAGAAGGCCATGGGACGATAATCGCGAAAGAGGCTCACAATTGCAGCGAGCACGAGCATGCCATCAGCATAGGTGGAGAGCTTGCTCTCGGAACCCTCGGGGCGGTCTCGATAATCGATGGGCACGTCCACCACGCGCCAACGATGGTCGACTGCCCAGACGGATATTTCGGTCTCGACCTGAAAGCCCTCGGACATGATGGGCATGGTCTTGACGAACGCGCGGGAGAAAGCGCGATAACCGGTCATGACATCCTCGAAGGAGTATCCGTAGAGCACGCGGATGAGTTTGCGAACGAGACTGTTGCCGAAACCATGAAAGCGGCGGCCGTTTTCGGCGGCGTACGCACCGTTGGAGATGCGATCGCCCACGGTCATATCCGCCTCTCCGGCGGCAATGGGAGCTAGGAGCTCGGCTGCAGCCTCGGCCGGATAGGTGTCATCACCATCGACCATGAGGTAGTACTCGGCATCGATATCGCGAAACATGGAGCGCACGACGTTGCCCTTGCCCTGACGAGACTCTCGACGCACGATGGCGCCCGCCGCAGCGGCGAGCTCGGCGGTGTCGTCGGAGGAGTTATTGTCGTAGACGTAGATGGCCGCATCGGGAAGCGCCGCCCTGAAGTCCCCCACCACCCTGGTGATGGTCTGGGATTCGTTGTAGCAGGGAATGAGCACGGCAACACCGTGGCCGCGGCAAGCCGCATCGACAGAGGCCGAGGAGAACTCGTAACCCGGTGCTGTGGAAGTGGCGGTCAAGGCCTCTCCTTATCCCTTACGACCCTTGGCCTTATGAGCGCCCTTCGCAGCTTTCTTCGCCGCCTTCGCGGCACTAGCCGCATCCTTGTTCTCGGGCAGATACGCCAAGCCAGCGATGTTGGCCTTCGCAAGCTCGAGCTCGCGCATGGTCGCCAAAAGCTCACGCTTGGAATCGGTCCACTCGGTCACGCAGAGTACTGTCGCATCCGAGCTGTTTGCTATGTAGGAGGCCCCGGCGCCAGCGGCAAGGGGCGGGCAGCATACGACGACCGCGGCATCATCCGGCACAGTCACCTTGAACTTGCGAGCATGGGGCGAGCCCTTCACGAGCTTGGTCCTCACGTTGCTTCGCTCGAGAGCGCCGATAAGCTCTCGCGAGATGATGGCAGCGCTTTCTGCCTGCCCGATGGGGACAACGGCAATGGTAGAAGGACGCCTGCCACACGCGAACTGCAGGTTTGCGAGGATTCTGTCGCCGTCCTCTACGGAGGTGCCGGTACCAAGAACCGGAAGCTCGCAGGCGTTCTCGGCGTCTTCGCGAGATTTGATGGGGGCCTTGGCGATGTCGATGAGCACGACGATACAGATGGCAACGAAGAGGCCAAGTGCGAACGCCGTCGCGGCAACCCTAAGGGGAGAAGGCGTGTTGCGCACCGCAGAGGTGGCCTCGGTCACAGTGGCAATGACGTTGTTGTTTGAGCTTTTATATTGGTTGACGGCGTTTTCGGCAACCGTATTTGCCGCCTCGATGCACTGCGTTGCATCCGATCCGGTCGCACTCACCGTGACCTGCTTTGTCGAACTCTGAGACGAACAAGAGATCTGAACTCCCGATTTAGCATAGGAAGTCGCCTCTTTGTTGGCAAGGCCCTGGGCAAACGCAAGATCACCGCTCGTGATGAAGTTGGCAGTCGCCGTATAGCTCGCCTGGATGAAGAACGAATATGCGAGCGCCCCAACAGCAAAGATAATGGGAAGCGCGACAACCAGCTTGAGATGGCGCTGGATGAGCCTCATGAGATCAAGAATTGTCATATCAAACAGTCTCTATCGAACGGGTTCACATCATTGCATGCAAGATACCTCGAGTCGTAGATGCAAGGCATCTTGAAGGAGATTATAGAATAAATCGACGGGCAGGTTTTCACAATGTGACAGGGGTCATGTGACAGGGGCCTTATGTGACAGGGGTCAGGCCCCTGTCACATATCTACATTCCATACCAAGCGATGCCCTCGCCCTTCCAGCCTATCGCGACGAGGCGGTCATGCTCGGCCTTGCTCGTGGTGTAGTTATGCGAACCGGAGTTGTTGCGCGGTGCACTTGGATTGACATTGGGATTGAACTGGCGATACAGCGGCGTTCCCCTGGCATCATCGGAGTACCAGCCGATACCCTCGCTCTTCCAGCCCGCACGCACCAGCATGTCGCGCTCGGAGGCGTCCGTCGTGTAGTGATGATCCGTTCCCGAATACAGGCGGTACACCGGGGTATTCGAACTCGCCGGCGCTGTCCAGCCCACCCCCCTCGTAGACCCAGCCCACGCGCACGAGGTTGTCACGCTCCGAGGCATTGGCGGTATAGAAATGCTCGCCGCTATTGGGATTGTACAGGCGGTACATCTCCCGACCGTCCGGATTCGCCTCGCCCGGCTTCACAATCGAGAAGCTCTGCTTCAGGGATCCCGTGTAGTTGCCCCTGCCGATGATAATGGCGCTCGCCGTGCCGGCGCTCACGTTGTTGGAGTACTGGACGGTGTAGTCCTTCCCCTTCGTGAGGGTTCCGCAGCCGGGTATCGTGACGGTAGGTGCGGGCGTGATCGCGCTGCCGGTATATGTCTGGGACGGAATCTTGACCGTCGCGCCGGAGATCGGGCGTCGGGCTATGGTGAATCTCTTCGTAATGGTGCCTGCGTAGTTGCCCTTCCCGATGACGGTGACGCTCGCCCCATCGATACTGGCGCTGACGTTGTTCGCATAGGAGAGCGTGTAGTCGATGCCCTCCTTGAGCGTGGTCGAACCCATCTTGACCGTCGGCTTCGGCGTGAGCGCCTTGCCGGTGTAGGTCTGAGGCGCGATGCTGATCGTCGCGCCGGAGATCGAACGCCGGGCTATGGTGAACCTCTTCGTAATGGCGCCTGTGTAGTCACCCATACCCCTTACGGTAATCGTCGCCGTTCCGACATTGGTATTGTTCGCATAGGAGAGCGTGTAATCGGTGCCCTCCTTGAGCGTGGTCGAACCCATCTTGACCGTCGGCTTCGGCGTGAGCGCGCTGCCGGTGTAGGTCTGGTTGGCGACGCTCACCGTCGCGTCGCCGATCGATGTCTTGGTTGGATCGGTCGAACCACCTTGCGACGGGTCGAGCGACTCGGCGGTATCGCCAGCCTGCAATTTGTGGTGCCTCACGGCTATCGAACTGCTATTCGTGTCTCCTAGCATACAATAGGCGCTATCGCCAATTGCCACGGCATCCATCGAGTTCACACTCGAGAACACCGTTCCCCCAAGTTGTGCAAACTGGGAAACATCTCCCGTATTGGCAGCACTATAGGGTAGCGAATATGCCTTCACGCCATCGCCTGTGCTCTTCACGAAATACAGGTTGTTCTTTCCAGCACATATGCTGGTATCCGACGCGGCATCTTGCAATTCGGGAAGGACGTACGAGCGTTCAACAGTCGCATTGCTCGACAGAACCGAAAGCCGTGCGTCATTGCTTGTCCCATTGTATGTGAAGGCGTAGATGTAGGTCTTGCCGTCCTTGACAACGCTTTTGATCACGGAAGATGGGCTGTCCTTAATCTTGGTAACTGACCAGGAAGAGCCGTTGAGACGGTAGGCATTCGTCTTCGTCCCGCCTTGATCGTTTGCAACGAGCAGAGGTTGTCCGCCGCAATCGGCAAGCGAGACAGCGTACGACGAGGCAACCGGCAACGTCGTGCCGTATTGCCTGAGTGACGAGCCCTCCAGCGTGAACATGCGACAATCGCCATTGGCGCCTGCAAAAGCATACAGCTTCCCGTCGATGGCACGTAGGTTGGTAGACCATATTTCATCGTTGAGCATTGCGGTGACAACGGTGCTCCACCCACCAGAAACAAGTGCCTTGAGAACCAATTGCCTTTGATTTGAGGTGGACACACCCAAAAGATACGGTGTTCCACTCAAAATCGCGATACGAACATTTCGCATGTCATTTTGCTTTGTCCCGACCTGCTGCCAGTTCGTTCCGTCGTGTTTCCACGCCGCCCAAAGATAGCTCCCGTAAGAGTAGCTTCCCGCAAGAATGTATGGGGAGCTGCCGTCGCTTGTCGCCTCGACATTGGGCGAGGTCCAAGTTCCAAAGGGGGTGCTTCCGTTTGCGTTGGTCAGCGGCTCCCACATATCGGCCTGCGTGTAGTCAGCCGTGGAAATCTTGAACGTGATCGAGCCATCGGTCTGGGAAACCGCATCGATCTTGATTCCGCTGTTCAAACCGTTCTCGAAGAAGATCGTATTGTCGGTAAACTTGGCGTTGAGGTCGGTCGAGCCGATTGATTGATTGAGCGTTATGGTCTGGCCGGTCGTTTCATTTTTCTGCGTTGCATGAGTGCTTGCCGCTATCGCAGCACGATTCACATCCCCCGCAGAATCCTTCAACCCCGTCTCTCCGGGCCTGAAAACATACACATAATCGTCTCCGCGTATGTTGCCCATGACGGAATGCGCCTCGTTCACGCGATAGACGATGAGACCCGATGCTCCGATATAGCGATCGTAGCCGAACGAGTTTGTACTCCTCTGGCGATATTCAACGATGAAATACTCCGACGAGGAGAGCGATGTCTTAATCTTGAGCGCCTGTGGTTTCGAAGGATTGCTCACGCCCTTTTTCGCATCGGAATCTGCAGGGGCATAGAGCGTATAGGAGTCCTTGAGATCCTTCAGGTTCACCTCGGGAATGCTTGTCCAGCCGACACTCTCCCGCGTAAAGGCCAGAGGCCACGAATACACGCCGCCACTCGCCATCACATCCCAATAGCTCACGGGGTTACCGCTCATGCCATTGAAATTGCGATAGTAATCACGCGCACCAAGCGTGTGAAGATATTCATGGACGGCAACGCTTTCGCTGAACCCAGAGTTCGGCATACCACCAGTCGACAGCTTGAGCGGTCCCTCGACCACCGTGATCGACTCCTTGACCTTTCTCGCGTTGCTACCCGAGCCAAACCTGACCACTTCTCCCAGAGATCCCTTATGACTCGTGAACACTCCGCTTGAAGTGGGAACGATCATGAGGTTGTCGACGAAACCATCACCGTTCTTATCGGTCCTCGATGCATCATATGAACCAAACTGCGCGTTGAACTTGCTCGCGACATCCCCCACGAGCAGGCCGTCGTTTTCCTTGTAGTCGCTTGCAGGCCGGTCAAGCGTTATGTGAGCAACCTTCCCATCAGCTTGAGTTTGAGGAAAGTAACTCTTCACGTTGCACTGGCCTTGGGATATCTCGTAGAGATAGTCTCTCCAGGTACGCTGGATATACGTCTGCTTAATGCCGTCAACCGACCACATGAAATTTTGCCAGTTCGTTTTTATTCCCAGAACATTGTCGGCTATGTAATAGCTCGCGTTAAACGCATCCAACATGTCCTTGGACGTATCGGAGAACGAAACTAGGAGGACCATGTTCGCAGCGGTCACGCTGTTTTCGTACGTGTCGCTCGACATGACGCAGTCAGCGCCTGCCATAACCGATTGCGCGCTCGCTTGCGCCGGCGTCTCGGCGGTAGACGGCTCGGCAAGAGCGAGCACCGGAGTCAACGCAAGGAGCAGACTGAGCAGCACGGATATGAGCACCGTGCCGACAAGACGTCTGTTGAGCTTTTCCGTTCCCATCATCGTGCACCACCAGCCCTCTGGCTCTCGCGATGACAACCGCCGGCACTTCTGGCTGTGCCCGAGCGGCTTATGAGCGTCTTCACATAGTACAGGGGTATGATAGCATCCGCAGCCTTGTGGTTTGGGTAACGGCAGTGTGTCAAGCGGACTTGCGGGCTGGAGCGAGGAGTAGCTGGTGGAGTGCGGAGCTGTCTTGCGTCGAGCCTCATCACAAGAAACGCATCTGCAGCCCAAATATCCAGAACACTCACAGGCTCCCCGTACAAGAAAGAGACGGCATTTCATCGAAGAATTCCACTTATCCACAATTTCCTTAGATTTATTGCATGCCCCCTGTGTTACTCTATGCATGAACCAAAAAGCGCTTGCGCGCTTTTAACGCCTTGATGCGCCCGCGTGTCAGGGCGTTTTTTCGATGCAAGGAAGAACGTGGATAAAAAGCTATTGTCTCCCGCTCAACAAGTCGACTTCCTC
>CAYLYJ010000001.1:0-91578 GCA_964388185.1 uncultured Coriobacteriaceae bacterium | reverse complement strand
TCCGCAACCTCATCCGCGAGGAGAAGACCTACCAGATCGACTCGATCATCGCCGCCGGTGGGCGCGAGGGCATGCGCACGATGGACCAGAGCCTCTACGAGCTGGTAAAGGAAGGCAAGATCACCGCTGAGACCGCCCTGCGCCACAGCATCCATCCCGCCTCGCTCGAACGTCGCCTCTCCGAGTAAATGTGACGATGTGACAGGGGTCAGGCCCCTGTCACGTTTTTTGTGCGCTCCGATGTGACAGGGGTCAGGCCCCTGTCACATCGGAGCGTCGCGCATCGCGCATCTGCCGCTTCTGGCCATTATGCCCACCCTACCTTGAATGGCGATGATATCCGCTGTTTTCTGACGTGCCTGTGCATCTTAAACTGGTACCGGCGCATCAGACTCGTACGACGTGCTTTCGCATCTAAACTCAAGAGCAACGTGCTGCCTACGTGCGACAGCCGTTTCACATATGCCATTGACCTGCATAAACCTGCATTCTTTTGTGATTTCCTTTAGCAGCGAATACGCTATTCAGGTCAAACTAAACCTATTTAGCTAAGATTTCTCATTTGACGAGCATAAAATCGGTATTTCTAATATGTCTTAAAGGAAATAATGTCATTTTGCAAACATGCAGCTCAAAGCTCTATATTGTCTCTTGAACCGTTGTTTGTATGTTGATAATCACTGTCAAAACGCCTATCTTCTTCATACCCGGAAGATAGTTCCCCAGAGGCGATGAAATACAAGCATTGTCTCTCCGTGATCTTTGGATGCCCGTCGGCCTCCAGTTCATTCCAAATTGTGATAGAAATCAGCAATTCAAAATCAACCAGAATTGCGACGCTAAATCTAAATATGAATCTGATTAAGAGAAACAGGTAGGCGTAGATGTAGTGAGGGAACCGGTCCTTTTAAGCATTCTGCGTCAAGCATCACATTCGGCCGGCACGGGAGAATCACCGCTAAGCCCTTCAGACGCTGTCTGCGGGCTTTTGCTTTCGCTATTGGGTTCGTACTCGATTACATGCCCGAAAAGGCCTCAGATCGCGATATATCGCGTTGCTTCAATGTGACAGGGATCATGTGACAGGGGCCTGACCCCTGTCATGTTACGAGTGTGACAGGGGTCAGGCCCCTGTCACACTCGATCTACTGCTGGGGTTTGTACTGAACGGCATTCTCCGGCAGCAGCGGCTTCGAGAAGTAGTAGCCCTGCACGGCGTCGCAGTTCAGGTTGCGGCACACCTCGAGCTGCCACTTCTGGTCGACGCCCACGACCACGACACGCTTGCCAAAGCCCTGTGCCAGCAACACGAGCTGCTCGAAGTTCTTGTCGTTGCCATCCACGAGGAAGGTGTCGACGAACTCCTTGTCAATCTTCACGATTGAAGCAGGTACCGTCATGATGTCGGAGAAGGACGTGAAGCCCCTGCCAAAACGATCGAGCGCGATGGTGATTCCAGCCTGGAACAGTCGTGTCAGAAACGCCTCGGCCTTCTTCTGGTCAGCCGTGAAGAGCGCCTCAGTAATCTCGATGCGAATATAGGCAGGAGGAATATCATGCACCTGTAGCAAATCCAACAGGAAGTCAACGTAATCATCGTCCTTTATAAGGTGCACCGCCGAGAAATTGATCGAAATCGGACGAATACGTTTGTTGCGACGCTTCCACTTGGACAGCTGCTCGATAGAGCGCTTGGTCACGATACGATCGATATCCACGATAAGCCCGGTCATCTCCGCCACGGGGATGAACTGTGCCGGCGGGTACTCCTTGTCTTTCAGGCGCACGAGTGCCTCGTATCCGGACACGTCGTTGTCGCGCAGGTCGATCTGCGGCTGGTAGAAGACGCTGAAGTCCTCCTTGGCGATGGCATCCTCGAGCAGCGCGGTGATTCTACTGCGCTCCTCCATCGCGCGTTGCATGTTGCTGTCGTAGAAGATGACGGAGTTGACGAAGCCGAGCTCCTTGGCCTGCTCGATCGCGAAATCGACACCCTCTTCCATCTCCTCGGCGTTCATGTTGCGCTGGCGGTTCATCGCACCTACGCAGGTCTTGAGCGTGATGACGTTATCCTCGATGCTCAGCGGCTGACGTAGCACGAAGTCGACGAACTCGATCTCCGGCGAGCTGCGCACGACCTCGTTCTCAAGCCCGACAAGAAAGCCATGCTCACGCGCGCGTATAAAGGCAGTGTTCTCCACGCCCTCAAGGCGCTTGCGGATGACGCGCAGGGTCTCCTCCCCCGCCTTGCTGCCGTACAAATCGACGATATCTCCGTAGTTGATGACCTCGATGCCCACGAGCGAGCGCACTTCGCTGCCGTTCGACCCATGCACGCGCCGCGTACTGCCATTCCTGCGTCCGGAGCGCTTCGCGCTCGTGTCCTTGCGTATCACATCACGTGGAGTCGCCTTATGAATCGCGACGTTTTTAATGGTGCCATTAGTTTTTGCTTCATCTGCCTCAATAGTTGAGTCTGCACTAGAGCCGGTGCAGTCAGTTTTATCCTCCTCTTGTGGCGACTGATCGGCCTCCTCATGGTGAGCAATAGGTTGCGCTTCAATTGCAGGTCGTGTATTAGCTGTTGGTAAGGGCTTATCTACCAGCGTAGATGCCGTTGTTTGAACGGCAGCTGCAGAAACTGCCTCACGTTGTGCTGCGCGATGTGCCGTGCGGAAGAACAACAGCGCGAGGACCAATAAGGCAACTGGTAGCGCAAGTAGTATGAGCGTATCGACCGATAGAATCTGCCGATTGATCACTGCGCTTCCGGCAGGCAGTCCAATCGAGGACAGCCCATAGTCGTTCAGTACCTTGTGGTCGAACACATAACCCAGATCGCCGTCGAGCGAAAGTGGGATATCCGCCGGTCGCGCGCCATTGAGGACGGTAATCGTTATCTCGGCAGCCTTGCGGCCCTCCTCCTCGGCATCATGGTAGCCCGAGCCGGCAATGCCGTTGCCCACGCCGCCCATTGCCGCGCGATATACCGGCGTGTTGCTCGCGTTTGTGATGGCCGCGACACTATCCTCCAAGGTGTAGACGTTGCCGTTAAGGTCATTGTTGGCATCGAGCAAAAAGACGATGTTGCCCGCTTCGGCCCCCGCAACGGCTGCCGTCAGCTCATCGCGCGTGAGATACGACGCGTCCAAGTAGTGCACATCCATCCCCTCGAAGGAACGCATGGCCAGGTCGAACTGCGACCTGTTGCCAATGCCGGCCGGTGTCTGGTCCACAATCACCAGAAAGCCCGTGGCATCTGGATGCAACTTGGTCACAGCCTGCATGACCGAACCAACGTAGTTCTGCTCGACCATGCCCGTCATGTACCCGCTCGAGGTCGCATGCAGCGCATGGTTATAGTCGTTGACGCCGAAGAACACGACCGGCGTCGACTGGAACAGCTTGTCATGGTTGTACTCTACGAAATAGAGCGCGTCATCATCGGCAGCGATTATGGCATCGTATTGCCCATGTTGTGCAACCTTTTGCGTAACTTGTGATACCCAGGCATTGTATGCGTCACTGCCGAGCGGCGCATTGTACGCGTCCATATACACGACATCGACGGCCACCGAGGATCGACCCATCACATCAAGCACGCCATCGCGTGCGAGCGGAGTCCCCACTTCGGACTCGTCATACGACATGACGAGCAACACATCGGCAGCAGCCTGCTCGGGCTGCACATATTGCACAGCTACCTGTTGATTCCGCGCACCTAATCCGAAATTGTAAGCGAAGATAACGACGGAGAGCAGCGCACACACAAGGGCGAGCGCCAGCATCCCGATCCGCTTTGCACGGTACCGGTGAATCTGAAACACATGTTCTTTCGTTTCAGACTGCTCCATCGAAACTGCTTCCTCCACATGTGACAGGGGCCTGACCCCTGTCGCATTTTGCCTACTTACTTGTGACAGGGGTCAGGCCCCTGTCACATTTTGCCCCAGCCACATTCATGTACTCGTCTCATAAATAAAGAGGGACCCAGTACGGGTCTCTCTTCTCGTAACGTACTCTCATGGTCGGGCATCGCGCTCAGGCTTAACCCTGCTTGCCGCGTCCAAAGAAGTTCGCGATCCTCCTACGCAGGCGGGAGAAGAAGCCGCCCTCTGCAGCCGCGGCTCCAGCCGCGCCGGCTGTGCCAGCAGCACCGGCGGCGCCATGTGCGGCGACGAGTGCTGCGATGCCGGCAATAACCGCGACCGTAATCGCGGCGCCGCCAACGACGGCGACGACCTTGCCGGCATCCGTGCCGAAGAAGTCGAGCACCGGGTTACCGCCCTTGGTCGTGATCATCTCGTCACTCGCAGGAGTGGCGTCGAGCATCTCGTCGGTCTCTTCGGCGGCGGGCAGCTCGGCCTCGTCGGCGTACGCATAACCCCAGCCGCGGTAACCGCGGTAGCCACCATAGTTGTTGCCGTCATCGCCGTTGCTCGGCGTGGCATTCGGAGTGGTGTTCGGCGCAGGAGCGGGCGTGTCCTCGGGGATGAGCTCCCACTGAGCATACAGCGTCGTGATCGCACCATCGGCATCGGCCAGGACACCGGCAGCCAGCAGACGCTCGAGCGTCTCGGCATCGCTCACGGCAATGCCGCTGCCGTCGGCCTTGGTGTTCCAGCCCTTGAACTTGTAGCGGTCGCGCTTGAGCGCGTCGGCCTTGGTGAGCACGGCGCTGGAACCGTAATCGACGCTGCGCGCGGCGATGGTACCCAGGCCGCCGTTGGCGTCGTACTTGATCATATAAGTATTAGCGATGAAGTCCGCAACGAGCGTCGTGTCATGGAACAGCGTCCAGCCCGTCTCGGGATCGGTGAACTTCGAAAGCTGCATGATCTGATCGGCGGTCAGCGTCTTGTTGAAGCGCAGCGAATCCGCGATCGAGCCAACGCCGCCATCGATGAGCCACGAGCCGAAGTGGAAACCGCGGCCCGGAACGGCAGTCACGCCACTCAAGCCCTTGTCGGCGGTGTCCTTGATCAGACCCGTCGCGGAGCTCACGGTCTGCGTGATGCTGTCACTCTTCTTATTAGTGGCGTCGTCCTTGACGGTGCCGCCCCCACTAATACTAACGGTGATGTTGACGAAGGCCTCTTTCCACTGAGCGAAGAGCCTCAGCACGAAGTCCTCGGAAAGCACGCCGTCGCCGGGAACGAAGTCGCCGGGCATGTAAGCCGTGCCCGTACCGTCCTCGGCAGTGTTCCAACCAATGAAGGTATAGCCGAAGCGCTTGTAGCCGCACTCGGGGATGGTAGCACCGGAGACGCTGGAAACACTCGTCTCGGGAGTCGTACCCTCAGTCGCGCCCGCGGGGAAGTACTCAATCGACCAATCCTGCGCGGGAGGCTGACCAATCATCCAGATGTAACTGTTCGCGACGGGAACCTCAGCCATGCCGCCACGGACCAGAAGCGTCAGCTCGGTCTCGTCGGTCTGCCTCGCGCGTACGTAAATGGAACGCGTCGGGTCGCAAATGAAGTAGGTTCCGGGCTCGAGATTCTCGGTCGCGAAAATATCCCAAAGAATTTCACTTTGGCCATCGCTCACGGAGTCAAGAAGGACGAGGGAGTACTCATCGTCGGAAACCGCCCGGCCAAGGTACATATCGCCAATCTTGATCACATAAGCAGAAGAATTAGACACGAAGTCTATATTCCAGAAAATAGGCAAGCCGGTACCAGGGTTGTGGTAAACGGCGACTTGATTATCCTTTTCTCCGATCCAAAAGTCCGATTGCTCGTTCCATCGGATGAAGTACGTTCCGGAGTCCAATGGAGGTGGATCGGATTGGGTGCTAGCACCCGGCGGTGCTAGGCTATCTTGCGTGGTCAATGAGCTAGCATTGCTGCTATCATCCCCGCTAGATGGGGGTGTCGAGGTATCATCGTCGGTCGGCTGATCTGCCGGGGAAGGAGCCGTCGGCTGGCCCTCGGCGGGGAGCACCGGCTCGTCGAAATCGTTGGAATCGGAGTCGTTTCCGCCATCATTCTGGTGGCGATCGGAATTATTTTCGGAGGAATTCGGGGTATTTTCGGACCCCGCGGTCGCGTCCTTATTGGTGGAGGAATCGCCAGCAGCGCTCGTATCGGCGTCAGCAGCGTCCTTCACGGCGTCCTTATCCTCGCCAGGAGTGGCTTCGGGGGCCTTCTCGAGGCCCTCAGAGGCCTCAGAATCGCCCTCGACGCCCTTCTCGGCGTCCTGAACGTCCTTAGTATTGGTATCGGAACCATTGGTATTAAGAGTGGCATTTTCGCCCTTAGTCACGGTATCTGTACCGTTTCCGCTGGTCGAAGCGTTATTAGCCGCGTTGCCCAAATCTCCTGCAACGCCCGTATTTGCCGTCTGAGCCCCGTTAGAGGCCGGGGCCTTGTCCAGACCCGTCCCAGATGCCGAAGACGCCTGAGAGGCCGTAGAATCGTCCCCGATCACGGCGGCCACGACGCCGGCTGCACTAGTACTAGATGTTTCGTCGGCCATTGCGACGCTCGGTGAGAGATGCGCACCCACACCAAACGTGGCCAGGCACAACGCCAAGATCACCGATGGCATGCCCAAGGCTAATTTCATGCGCCTTGACCGCGGTCGAACGGCGGAAACGTTCATTTCATACGCGACAGGCGGTGCGAGCTCCGCATCCGCCTGGCTGAGGGCACAGTACGCCCGTAAATGGGCAGAGTTATCCCCTTCGAAGGGCAAATTTCTCACGGCGAATACGCTCTGACCTGCGGTTTCGCCATTATGTGACAGGGGTCTGACCCCTGTCACGTTGCCGCGGCCAAATAGTCCACCGCGGAGGCCAGCGTTTTTCGCAGCCTGTTTTGCAGCCTTGCGCTGCGCCTTGCTCGCAGGCACCGGAGCTTCGTATGCCACGAAATCGGTGCCGAAAATTTCACGTTTACTATTGCACATCCATGCATAAATGCAGGCCAGCTGCACATGTGACAGGGGCCTGACCCCTGTCACGCTCGCCAGCTGCTCGCCAGCCGTCGCCACCTCGTGCGCACCGGCGCCGCTCACGCGCGGCTTGAGCCCGCGCATCGCAGCGGCCACGCGCTCGCGGGCCGTCGGAGCCGCCGGTCGCACCGGCGCCACCACGTTGTCGAAGCTCTCCCAGACGCCATCGTCGGCGCGGCGCACGCTGTGCTCGCCGTAAGCCGCCACCAGGCGATCCAGAGCGCTCTCTCCGGCCTTGGAGACCGTGTGGGCTCCTTCGGCCGCGCCCAGGCGCTCCACGGCGCCAGCGGCGGCCTCGTCGGCCAGAACCGGTATCGCATGCGCGCCGCGACCCGCAGCGGCCACCGAATGGGCGCCGCAGCAGCTCGAGCGCAGCTCGTTGTCATCGCAAAGGGCGCTCGACGCCACGGCGTGAGCACCCATACCGCACGCAATCGCGCGCTCCACATATTCCTCGCGCGTCTCGCAGCCCTCGACGCTCGCGCTGGCCGCCGCAGCCGCCAGCTCCACGCGCGTCACCCGCGAGCCGTCCGTGCGCACCGAATGCGCACCGTAACCGCTGGCCGCGAGCGTGCGCGTCGCGCGCCCGTTGCCCCATGCGGCTGCGTGCACGCCGTACACGCCGGCAGCCTCGGCCTCGAGCGCCTCGCACGCCTCCTCGGCGCGACGGCGGCGGCGGGCCACCACCATCAGCAGCAGCGCTGCCAGGGCCGCGGCCAGTGCCGTCCACAGGGCGGCCAGCGTGAGCTCGAACTCGTAGGAGTCGTCGCCGGTGCGCGGCGGGCCGTCCACGAGGTCAGCTCCCTCGAACACCGGGGTGAGCTCCAGCTCGCCCTTGACGGTGAGCGTGGTCGGGTCGGTCGTGAAGCCGGTGATGACCTCGCCCGTGTCGGCGTCGACCATCCTGTACTCCCAACCGGTGAAGTGCCAGCCGAGGTCAGCCCACGGATTCAGGCTGTCCACGAACTCCTTCGGGACCTTCTCGCCCCACGTGATCGTGGTGGAGCCGGGCTGCACGGAGCCGCCGTCCTTCGGGCCGTTCACGGTCACGCCGTAGTTGTTGATGCCCCACTCGGCGTACAGCTTCATGCCCTCGACCGGCATCACGATGCCGGTCTGGCCCAGCGCGTAGTGCGTGCCGGAGCCGTCGGGCTCGGTGTTCCAGCCCATGAGGGTGTAGTGGCCACGCTTGAACTCGGAACCGTTGGACAGGTTCACATGGCTGCCATGGGCGGTGGTCTGATCCTTGATCTCGCCGGTGCCCAGGATGTTGTTCTCAAGGTCGTCGTTGCGATCGTACTCGATCGTCGCGTTGTCGTTGCGTGCGAACTTCGCCATGTAGGTGGCGCCGTAGAGGCGTCCGTCGTTGGCGTGCGACAGAATCTGCAGCTCGCTCTCGTCGTCGCGCAGCTTCTTCATCACGTTGGCGAAGGTCTCGCCGCTCTTGGCCGTCATGTCGTCGGTCACGAGGACCCACTCGACGAAGTGCCAGCCAGGCTTGGCGGTCGCCACGGAGTGCAGCTGGGTGCCAGCCGAGGAGCCGTCCTTCACGGCCTGCTTCGTGACGGCGCTCACCTTGTCGACCTTGCGGTCGATGGTGCCTGCGGCCTCGTTATCGACCACGTACGTGATCTCGATGACGAGTTCCTTCCACTGCGCGTACAGCGTGATGCTCTTCTGCGCGGCGTTCTTGTTGATGTACTTCGAGATCTGCTCGTAGGTCATGGAGCTGTCGATCTTGAGGCCCGTGCCGTCGGCCTTCGTGTTCCAGCCGTCGAACTCGTAGCCATTGGGTGCGGCATCGAGCTCGCCGTCGTTGGACTTGTCGAAGCCACCCTTGTTCCAGGCGACCTTGTGCTCGTTGAGCTCCTCGACATCGATCGGGGTGCGGTCGTCGGGCACGGCGGTCGTGACCTTCTTGTTGGTCTCGCGGTCGTTGTTGAGGTCGTAGAGGACCTCGAAGTTGTTGGCGACTGCCCACTGGGCGTACAGCTTCAGGCCGCTCTTGAGCGCCGCGCTCTCGTCCAGCTTCAGCAGCTGCGCGATCTGCGCATAGGTCATGTCGGCCGAGATGCTCGTGCCCTTGCCGTCGGCGCGGGTGTTCCAGCGCTGCGGCTTGGCCTTCAGCTCGTAGCCCATGCGGCTCGGAGCCCACGTGATCTTCGCGTCGGGCTTCTCGGTCCAGGCCAGGCCGCTCACGGTCTGGTCAGCCGGCTTGCCCGTGTAGTTCGCGTCGAGCACGATCTTGAAGTTCTTGTTGAGGGTGTAAATCACCTTGATGATGTTGTTGGCCTCGTCGACCAGAAGCTTCATCGAGGCACCAGCAGGCGAGGTGTAACCGGCCGGACGCTGGCTGTCGATCAGGCTCTTGGCGACGGAGTAGGTCTCGCCGGCCTTCTTCTTGGTCTGGTCGCCCGTGTACTTCTGCACGTGCGGCAGCTTGTTGGCGTCGCTCACGCTGTCCTTGTAGAACTCGATGGTGACGCCCACGTACTTGTTCCACACGGCGTAGATCACGACCGGCGTGTCGAGCGCGGTGACATCCGTCAGGCCCAGGCGCGTGGCCAGGCTGCTGAAGACGTTGCCATCGCTCACGGTGACGGCCGAGCCGCCAGCCGGGCGGATCTGCCAGCCGGCAAACTCGTAGCCGGGCTTGCTGGCCGCAGTCATCGCGACCTTACCGCCCCACGTGATGCCGTCCTTGCGGCTGATCTGCGTGTACGGGTTGTCCGCGCCGTTGTTATCGTCGGCGAAGATGACGCTGTAGGTCTGGGCCACTGCCTTGATGTACAGCGTGATGTTCTTCTTGGAGGTGTCCTTCTTGCCAAAGATCTTGTTGACGAGCTCGGAGTACGCATCGGCCGCGGCCACCGTGCCGGTCTTGCCGGACTGGCTCTTCCAGAACCAGCCGCCGTCGATCTTGTAACCGGCGGGAGCGGTGGCGGTCACGCCAGCGTGGCCCGTCGAATCCCACGCCAGGTTGGCGCGCGTCGTCACGTTCTTCGTCGAGCCGTCAGGCATCTGGATGACGTACGTGATGCTGTAGTCGCGGCGCGGCGCCAGGTAGATGGCGAGCTCGCCGGCAAAGCGTCCGTCGGTCGTGCTGAGGATGTCGAGCGCACGGCTCAGGTTGGCGTCGTAGACGTAACCGGAGATGAACGGCATCTCGATGAGCTTCGGGAGCTTGGAGCCGTCGGCCTCGTTGCCGGTCAGCACCAGGTCGAAGTCGCCATCAGCGCGCAGCACGAGCTGGATGGTCGCGCCGTCGGCGATCTCGTACACGTCGGACTCGTCGTACAGCGGGCCGGCAACCAGGTTGCCGCTCTCGTCGTAGGCGCCCTTGTAGAACTTGACAGTGAAGGTCTGGTTCTGGGTGAACTTGGCGATGAGGTGGATGCCACGGCCCGTGTCGGCCTTGTCGGCAGCGGTCAGGCCAAGCTCGGCCGCCAGCTGCTCGAAGGTCTTGCCACCGGTGTAGGCAACCTGCGCGCCGTCCTTCATGTAGTACCAGCCAGCGAAGCTGAAGCCAGGCATGCTCGGGCGGCCGCCAGTGGCCACGCTCACGGTCTGATCCCACTCGACCTCGTCGTCAGTCGCGATCTCGCGGCCGTCGTCGTACTCGAAGATGACGAGGTACAGGGCCTTGTCCCACCTACCGTAGATGTAGGCGGTCTCGTTGTTCGGGTTGTTGCCAGCGAGCATCGCGAACGTCACGTCGTCGGTCAGCGGCTGGTACTTGCCAGCAGCGTCCTTGTAGTACCAACCCTTGAAGGTCATGCCATCGTAGGTCGGGATGACGATGTTGCCGTCCATGCCCATGGGCACCCAGCCGCTGCCGTTCCAGGAGATCGTGTTGGCAGTCGAGCTCGGGTCGGAGTTGTAACGGTCGAAGTCCGTAGTATTGGTGGCGTTCGGCATGTTGCCGGCGCCGGCCTGGTCCGTCGTGAAGACGATATGGTACACGGGGTTGGTCCACGTGCCGGTCACGGTCACGGGGAAGGCCGGCATGGTGAAGCTGCCGCCGCTGATGGCGAGCGTCTGCTCCGCGCCGTTCTCGTCCGTGTACTTGGCGGTCCAGCCAAACTTGTAACCGGGCGCGCTCACGGTCGGCAGGGTGACGGTGCTGCCGAAGACCTGGTCGGTCATCGCGGGAGGCACGGTCACGCCGCTCGGGGCATCGCCCGGGGCAAACTCGAAGGTAACGTCGTTCTTCACGCGCTCGAGGAAGACCTTGAGCACGCTGGAGCCATTGCCGAGGACGGTCACGTCGGTCGGCTGGCCGTTGTTGTCGCTGCTCAGCACGAAGCCGAGGAAGCTCTTGAGCGTGAAGTCGCTGATCTGGTAGGTCTGACCGGTCGTGACCTTCGCGCCTGCGGTGGTCGTCGTCACGGTCTCGATGTCAGCGGCGGTGGCGCCCCAGGTGCCATCCACGTTCTGCTGCATGTACCAGATCTTGAAGCTCGTGTCGCCAGCGGTGAAGCGCGCGAAGTAGGTGCGCTCGGCCCAGACGTAGTTACCGGCCGTGCCGCTGTCGGCATGCGGGGTGATCTTGACGGAGCCGTCGGCGTTGCGGGTCAGCCAGGACTCGTCAACGGTATGCTCGGTGCCGTCGGTGTCACGCCAGAACCAGCCCACGAACTTGAAGCCGGGGTTCGGCTTGGCGGTGCAGCCTTTCGGGGCGGTCTCGAGCGTCGGCGAGACGGTGTCCTCGTCGTTGTCGCGCACGCCGCCGTCGCCCTCTACGATGTAGGTGACGTACCAGGCATCGACCTTGAACACGGCCACGAAGTGGATCGTGTCATCGGCGATGGCGGGCACGAGGTAGTTCATGCCAGTCTTGATGGCGGTGGAATCATCGGTGCCGGAAACCTTCCAGCCCACGAACTTCCAGCCAGCCTTCTGCGGGGTCGGCATCGAGGCAAACGGGATGGTCTCGCCGGTCTTGGTGGCGATCGTCTTGGACGTGGCGGAGTCGCCGTCGGTCCAGGTCTCGGTGCCGCTCAGGTCAAACGAGAGCGTGCGGTCAAGCGCCTTGTACAGCGCGGTGAATGCGTAGTTGTTGTCGACCGTGGTCGGCATCGCGGTGCTGGTCGTGCCAGCCAGCGCGTCGGCCGGGTTGGCGTAGAAGTAGTAGTCAACGCCGTCGAGCGTCCACTTCCAGCCGATCCAGGCGTAGCCGGTGGCGGCATTGGGATGGTCGGCGCTCGGGTTGCCGCCGGTCTTGGAAGCCCAGCTCGGCATCGGCGCGTTATCGGAGGACTTGTAGTCCTGGTAGGTCTTGGAGTTCTGGCCGGCAGCCGCATGGTCACCCGGGTAGTAGGTGACGACGAGCGTCTGGGCCCACTTGGCGCTGAAGATCGTGTCCTGGTCGATCGTCCAGATCATCGGGTCGGCGACGTCGCCCAGCTTCACGGTGTGGTCGGCGTTCCAGACCTCCCAGCCCACGAGCGCCCACTCGCTCGGCTGCGTCACGGTGACCTTGCTCATGTTCCAGCCGGACACGCTGGAGAGGTTCTTGCCGAAGTCGACCTTGACCGGGCTGGCGGTCACGGAGAAGCCAGCCGGGGTCGACGGCTTGTCGGCGTCGGTGAACGAGACGTTCATCTTGTTGCGGGTCCACACGGCGGTGAGCGTCACCTTGCCGTCGGCCTCGAACGGGACGATGAAGGAGGTGTCGGTGGCGGAAAGCGTGGTGCCATCGTCGAGCTTCCAGGTCAGCGTCCAGCCGTCATGGTTGCCCACGATCGGCAGGTTCTGCGAGGAACCCATGTACTTCTTGCCGTCGGTGAGGTGCGAGTCATCGATGCTCGGCGCCGGCGACGGGGAGTCCTTGCCAGCCTCGGCCGGGATGACCTCGATGGTGTAGGAATCGCGCACGTAGTAGAGCTTGAGCACGCGGCTGCCATCCGGATCGGTGGTGAGCAGCGTGATCGACGTGATGCTGCCAGCGGCAGAGGCGTCGTAGGTGAAGCCCTGGCGCGTGACCTTCTTGTCAGCGGCGTTGATGGTCACGTTCTCCTTGTCGGAGCCGCTGGCGGTCTCGTCAGCGGTGGTGCCATACGTGCCGTCGTTCTTCATGAAGTAGTGCTCGACGGTGTAGTTGAGCGCGGAGAGCTCGGCGACCTTCGCATAGTAGGTGCGCGCCACGTAGACGCCGCCCTCCTTCTGCGGAACGATCGAGATGGAACCGTCGGCGTTGTTGACAACCCAGTTGGAGTCCACGGCAACCTCGCCGGCGCCGTCGTTGTAGAACCAACCGAGCAGCTTGTAGCTGGTGGGATCGGACAGCGTCACCTTGGAGCCGGTGGCCGTGCCCGTGGCGGAGTTGATCTGCTCGCTACCGGGCGTCACGCTCGCGCTGCCGCTCGGACCGGAGACGGTGTAGGTAATAGTGGTCTTGTTCTCGCCCCACACGGCCTTGAGCGTGAGGGTCGTGGTGTTCTCACCGGAAGCGCCGAGGAGGTCAGCGATGGTCTTGCCCGCGACGGGCGTACCATTGTAGGTCCACGACACGGAGCCGTAGCCCGGACGCGTCGGGGCAGTCGTCGGGGCGAGGCTCGAGCTCTCCCAGCCCACGACCTTGTCGGCGACCGGCGGGGTGAACGCGCTGCCGTTGTCGTCGACGTACTTCAGCGTGTACTCCTTCTCGTAGAAGTACAGCTTGAACACGTGGTTCGTACCGGAGTTGGCGATGATCGCGCCGCCGTTGAAGCGGATCACGTTCTTGCCATGGATATTGGTGGTGTCGGCAGCGTAGCCGGCCTTGGCGAACTTCGTCCAGTAGTTCACGGCCGCGCTCTCGCCAGCACCCTGGAGGTTCGTGGCATCAGCGTCGACGCCCGGCGTCAGGTAGCCGCTGAAGGTCAGGGACTCGGGAGCGCCATTGGCGGTGTAGGTGCCGTCAGCGTTGCGCTTGAGGAGGTAGTAGTTAATGGTGTAGGTGGGGTTGCCCTGCCAGGAGGCGCGCACGATGAACGTGTGGCCGTCCTCGACATCGACGCCACCGGCCAGATCGGAGATCTTGGTCGTGGTGCCAACGGTCGTGCCCGTGCCATAGGTCCAGCCGATGAAGGTGGAGCCGGTCTTGGTCGGGGTGAAGGTCGGAACGACGCTGTCCCAGTACAGCACCTTGGCAAGCGTGTCAGAAGACGAGCCGGCATGGCCGAGCTGCGTGGTGCCCACGTTGTCGAGGTACTGGATCTGGTAGGTCTTCTGCTTCCAGTGCGCGGTCAGCGTGACGGACATCTTCGTGTCATCGCCGGCTGCCAGCACGCTGTAGGCGTTGTCAGCGGTGATCTTGCGGTCGTTGTCATGGTTGCTCGGGTCATCCACGAACCAGCCGAGGAAGGTGTAACCGGCGCGGGTCTGGTCAGCAGCCAGCAGACCGGTCTGGTCCCACTTGACGTTGTTCTTGGAAGCGGGAGCGGTGCCACCGCCGTTCGTGTTGTAGATGACCTGGTAGCCGTCCTTGGCCTGCCACTTGGCGTACAGCGTGAGGCCATTGACGCCCGCGCCATCCGGAGCGGCGTACTTGGCGGCCGCGGCCGAGAACTTGATGTCCTTGTCCATGACGTCATTCGGATTGGTGTTGAAGTACCAACCGAGGAAGTTGTAACCGGGGCGCACGTCGTAGCCGCTCGGGAGCCTTACGCTCACGTTGTCGTCCCACGACATGCCGGTGTAGCTCTTGTTGTGGATCGGGCCAGAGGTGTACGTGTCGTCGCGGAAGGCGATGCTCAGGTCATCGCGCATGTTGTACGTCGCGTACAGCATGATCGAGCCCCACACGGCGTTGTTGTGCTCGCTGTTCTTGAAGGCCGTGTCCATCGTCTTCCACGTGGTGCCGCCGTCCTCGCTGTACTTCCAACCGGTGTGGCGGAAGCCGGGCTTGGCGGTGACGGTCACGTTACCGGACAGAGGCGAGCTGTAGGTCAGCTGCGCGGGGTTCTGCTTGCCGGTCACCGTGGCAACCGTGCCGCGCTCGCTGCCGATGTGGTCGTCGTCGTCGGAGACGAAGGTGATCGTGTACGTGGTCGCGATAAACTTCGCGTAGTAGGTCGCGGTATCGAACAGGCCGGTCGAGGCGTTCTTGCCGGGGACGAGGTGCGTACCTGTGCCCGCGGAGCCGTCATGGACCCAGTTCATATCGGTGATCTTCTGCGTGCAGGCGGCGTCGGTGAACCAGCCCACGAAGGTGTAGTGGGGGTTGGCCTTGGCCTCCGAGCCAGCGGGGTTGCCGCCAGAGAGGTCCACGGTCTCGCTCGCCTTGGTGAGGACGCCGGCACCGGTGGCAACGCCGTTGCCGAGCTTGTAGTTGATGGTCGCCTTGCCCTCGACCCACACGGGCCAGATATTGATGACGTAGTTCGACTCGACCGTCGGGTCGGTGCTGGGGCTCAGCTTGCCCTCGCCCACGGTGTAGGTCGCACCCGGGGCGTAGGTCTTGCCCATGTTGTCCATCCACTGGAAGGTGCAGCCGGGCTTGGTGATCTGGCTGGCAGTCGGCAGGGTGAAGGTGGAGCCGGTCTTCTGCTTGTCGTCGGGGACGGTCGGATCGAAGCCTGCGGCCCACGTGCCGGTGCCGGACGGACTCGTATTGGTGATGGTGACGACCTGCTTGGTCGGGGCCCACTGGGCCAGGAAGGTGATCGAGCAGGTCACGGGCATGTTGGCCAGGTCGGCCTCGCTCATGTACGTGTAACGATGGCCACCGATGGAAAGGCCGTTCTCGGAGGCGATCGTGGTGTAGTACTGCGTACCGGTGTCGGCGCCGGTCATCTCCCAATGCCAGCCGGTGAACTTGTAGCCGACCTTGCCCATGGGCTTGCCCGTGTTGCGCGGGTTGGTGCTCGTGGTGTCCTTCTGGCCGTTGAGCTGGTCGAAAGTCGCCTGGGCCTCGGTCATCGTCGGCGTGTTGCCGGCGTCGTCGTCCTTGATCTGCGTCTTGTTGACGCCGGCGAAGGTGCCCGGCGTCGAAGTGGTCCAGCTCACGACGCGCACGAGGCCCCAGCGCGCGGTGATGGTGATGATGCCATCGATGCCGCTCGGCAGGCCCGTAGTCGTGACCCTGAAGTTGGAGGGATCGATCACGAGGTTGTTGGTCGAACCAGCACCCCAGAACTGCTTGGCGCCGGAAGCGTTGTAGTACTCCCAACCGGTGAAGTAATAGTTATTGCTGTTGGACGGCGTCGCGCCCGGAGCGCTGATGGCGGTCATGCCAGACGGCTTGATCTGCGTGCCGCGGTCGACGTCGATCGTGTACTTGGCGTTGATGCCCGAACCGGAAACGCTCCATGCGCCATTACCGGTGCTCAGGGAACCCCAGCTGTGCTGGTCGGTGCGGTCGTCGTTGACGAACTCGACGCGGTACTTCATGGCGCGCCAGGTGCCGGTCAGCACGACGTTGCCGTCAGGCATCGTGAAGGTGACGCCCTTGGTCGAGCCGATCGGGGAAAGCGTCACGGCGGCAGAGCCCGTCGCGCGGGTCCAGCCCACGAAGACGTAACCGGGAACGGCCGCAGGCTCGGGAACGGTCACGGCCGTCTGGCCGTAGCCCACCTGAGCACCGGAGTTCATCGACGTGCCGCCGATGGTGAAAGTCGGAGCCGCAACGCCAGCAGGCGCGCTTGCCCAGTCGAGCGTCACGGTGTGCTGGTTGCGGGTGTAGTAGAGCTTGAGGATGTTCGTGCCGTAGTTCGAGGTCGTGCCCACACCCATCGCGTCAATGCGGCCCACGGAGCCGATGACGGTCGAGGTGTAGGTGAAGCCGGCGTACGTCTTCGGGTCGACCTGCGTAGCGGTCGTATCGGCCGAGAAGTTCCTCACCTGCACGGCGGTGCCGTAGTTGGCAGTGCCGCTCGTGAACTCGGTCGGGGTCGAGGCCCACGAGCCATCGAGACCCTGCAGGTAATACTCGACCTTGTAGTAGTAGGGCTTCGGGGCGGCCTTGATGCTGTAGGTGCCCGCACGGTAGGTGCCGTTATAGGCCTTCGGAGTCAAGACGCCCGTCGTGGTGTTGATGGTGACGTACTGGGCCTGGGCGCTCGAGGAGTTGAGCTCGGCACCGCTGCCGTCCAGCCAGCCGATGCTCTGGTAGCGGTAGTTGCTGCCAAAGGTCGGGGTCACGGCGCCGACGTTGCCGGTGGCAAGCGTGTAGTTGGCGCCATCATAGGTATAGAGTTTGCCGGTCGCAGCACCCACGTACAGGGTGATGCTGTTCTGGCCGGTCGTCGAGCCGTGGCCGAGGGTCACGTTGCCCGTCGAGCCGGCGGCGACCTTGAACTCCATCTTCACGACGTCTTCCCTGAAGAAGGCGTAGAAGGTGAGGCTCTTCGTCGCGGCGTTGTTGCCGGCCAGCGTCTTGTACGCGGAGCCGGTCGCGACCTGCGTGCCGGCACCGTCCTTTTCGGTGAACCAGCCCACGAAGCTGTAGCCGGAGTCCGGGGTCGGCGCGGCGGGAACGGTAATCGTGCCGTTCCAGGTCGTGGTCGACTCGCTGCCGACCGTGCTGTAGATGCCACTGCCGCCGTTGGATTCGAAGTGGTACTTATACTCGACGTCACCCCAGTGTGCGTAGATGGTGACGCTCTTGTTGTTCTCGTTGTATTGGTTGGTGCCGTTATTGCTCGAGCCGTAGATTGCCTTAAGGAGGTCGGCGTAGGTGGTGGTGCCACCGCCGCTGTAGAGCTTGGTGCCACCCGAAGCCGCAGTGTACCAACCGGAGAAGGTCTTACCCTCCATAGTCGGTGCGGCGGGGATGGTGATGGAGCCGGTGAACTCGGTCGCGCTGGCGCTACCGGGCGTCACGCTGCCGCCGTTTGCATCGAAGGTCACGGTAAACGGACCAGCAATCTTCTCCCAGACCGGAGAGAGCACCATATCACCGGACACGGCGAAGTTATAGAGCTCGGCAAGGGAGTTGAAGGTGTAGCTGTTGGTGCCGATCTTACCAGTCCAGGCGTTTGCCTTGAGCTGGTAACCATCGGTCTTATTAGTATCGGAAGCACTGACATTGGCGCCCGTCCACAGAGCGGAGGTCACCTTGCCCGTGCCATCATTTGCAACTTTGATTTCCTTACCGGTAACGGTGCCCTTGGAGGAGTCGCCGCTGCCGATCGCGAAGGTAATCTTGTATTCAGTAGAAGGAGTGGGGTTCCAGCAGGGGAAAACTTCCCACTTGGTAATGCTGCCCAGAGCAGCATCGTACGTATCTCCCTGCGGATAATAAGCAGAGATAATTTGGCCCACAGTCAGTACGCCGTTAGCATAAGGCTTTCCCGGAGTGAAATTGTAGTAAACGAGAGAAGACGTGGAGCCATCTGCAGCATGATCCGCAACCTTCAGGCCAAAATCATAGTTATTGAACTGTGCCGTCTGAAGCGGTTTGAGATGCCACTTGCCGTTTTCACCAGAGGTGCTGAAAACATTCGGATCGGGATTAACGGTAACTGGAACTTGAGTTTCCGAGGGAAGGACAGTGTCCCAGTAAGAGGACGAGGAATTGTTGTCCCAAACAATCGTCGCCGATCCAGTCTGATAATAAGAGAGAGAATACTGAACCCTCTCCCAGTTTGCAAAAAGAACAACCTCAGTACCAGCAGGGAAAATCGTTGTATTCGTCGTAGCACCAACATTGTAAGTATTTACTACAAGCCGGCTTCGACGCTCGTTCCACATAACACGCGTCCAAGACTTCAACGTATAGCCGTAACGGTAATACGTAGGAAGAACGTTCGGAGAACCAATACCAAAAGAAGTAACCGAAGAATCGCCGCCATTTGCATAGCCGGCAAACGCATTTGTCGTTTTATATACCTTATCAGTCGCATTGCCAATTGTGGTATGCGTACCAGCGAGAACAGCTGCTAGCGAATTATAGCTACCCGCTGCATACGTTTGGAAAACAACATGGACTGTACCCGACGTTGCTGCAGGAGTTACCGTACTAGCGGTTCCAACTTGCGACTTCGCAGGCTGCTGTACCTGCGGCTTGGTCTGCTCTTTTTGCACCTCCCCCGCGTTATCCGCGGCGGCACCGGCAGTCTGATCTGCACTCTGACCATCACGGTCAGTAGCAATCACGTCGTCGGCCTTGCTATCACCAGTTGGACCAGCACTCTGGTTAGCATCGCTACCAGCAGCTTTCTCGTCGGTGATAGACGAAGAAGCACCGTTGCTATCAACGGTGCTATCAGTCTCGTCTTTGGGGTTGGCGGTAGCATCACTGTCTTCATCAGCAGTAGTGTTGCTATCAGCCTTGTCATGAGTTCCCTGGTTGCTATCGCTATCAGAGTCGTCATCGCTGTCTTTGTCATTGATAGATGCCTTATCATCCCCAGGTGTATAGCTGCTAGCACCGTCCCCTGAAACCAGATCGACCTCGGTAGCTTGAGCTCCGAGGTCGATGTTGAAGGCATCTTGGGCGGTGTAGCCTGGTGGTGTTGGGGATTCATCAGGCGTTTTGTTCGCCGACGTGCTGCTCTCCTTCTGGGAAAGCAGGATTTCCTGCGCTTCGCTAGCTTGTGGGCTAGCTTCGGCCTCGCTAGAGGCATACGCAAGAGAAGGCATTGCGAACAAAAGGGCCGCCGCCACAAAGACGACGGCAATAAAGGCCACAAGCGGGTTACGAGCCTTGGCCGCAGGCACAGCACAAGTGGTGCCAGCGTTGGCTAGCCCCATCTGCTCTATGTCCTTGCGGTCGTACAATTCGTTCCCATTTCTTGCGAACGCCCCGACTCGAGATCCTTCCCCCGAATCGAGACTTCCTTCTTGACAATCGCCAGGAGCGAGACAGCCCACTCCTTGGCGAAGCAGACGGAATAGTACTCCGCGCTTCCGCGGATGTCCAGCTCAGAGGCACAATTTGGCCATTTCCGCGCTCAAAAACGCGGGCTTCCGCGCTTCCTAAACCCGCAGGTCAGCGCTTTATCAACTAATCCGATAATCTTCATATGGCCTCTGACCTGGGCTTTTGCCTCAATTTTCCTTCCGCGCTTCCCCGTGACAGGGGTCAGGCCCCTGTCACGTTTCTCGTTTCTCCCGGTAGATGCTATGTGACAGGGGCCTGACCCCTGTCACGTTCTCTGCGCCTCTTGCCGCTGACCGAGGGTTCCGCGCTTTTTTTCGCTCAAAATCCTTGACACAAAATTCCATTCACATTTCCGCAGGTCAGAGCGATGTGACAGGGGTCAGGCCCCTGTCACATCGCTCTGACCTGGGGTTCCGCGCTTTTTACCGGTTCGAGGCGCGGAGTCCTCCGCGCAAACCAACGCGGAGCCCCCTCCCTGAAGCCCTGAGATTTCTATTCCGCGCTTTCGCGTTTTGGGCGTATTTCCTGTGTTGACCTTGAGTTCCGCGCTTTTTTGTTCTTTTCTCTTTAATGTGAGATTTTGAGCGCGGAAGGGATCTGAAAAGAGGCGCGGAACCCCTTCAGATCGCGTTCGCATCCCACACTCCTTCGGAGAGTTCCGAAAGAAAGCCGATTTTTGTCAGCGGGCGGCCAAATTTTCGGAGTGTGAGTGGCAATTTTCACGATTCTCTTCACAATTCCTCCACAATTCGCCACATTTCCGATGCCACTTTTGACGTCAAAACCGACCCATTTTGAGTCCCAAAATATCCCCATCTTTATACTGCATCAGCTACAAAGATGGCCGTTTTTGGGGCCCAAAATTGGCCCCTTTTCATCTTTATCTTCAATTCTGATTAAATCTGCTCTGACCAGGCGCTATTATATTGCTACAACTCCGTATATCTTTCTATACATCGCATATACATCTCCCTATACACCTGGCTATACGGTTGCTGCAAAATGCTTCAAAAGGGTCACTCCCTTTTAGACCATTTGCTAGTTTCTCGTTTGTCAAGCGACGAAATGTGTCAGGGGTCAGGTCCCTGTCACATTTTTGATTGCATCGCATTCGCTTCCGATGTGTCAGGGGTCAGGCCCCTGTCACATCGGAACCCCTATATAGTATTAGTGCGATATTGATTTGCGTCGCGCTCATGTGTCAGGGGTCAGGTCCCTGTCACATTTTTGATTGCATCGCATTCGCTTCGAATGTATGAGATATGAGCTCGGGTCGTCACATCATTTGGTATCTGGATGTGACAGGGGTCAGGCCCCTGTCACATCTTCCCTATCCGTTTGACCGCAATGATGAAACGAGATCAGTGACGTCATCAGGACTCGTGATTCCCGAAGACATAGCTTCGCCTGCCATCCCTTGCTGAAAAGTCTGCATGGCATATGTTGCTGCATTTACCATACGCACATTACTGCCCTCAACAAGGAATGTGACTTTGTCACCTGTTAATACACCCAATGCGCTGCAGACATCTTTGGGTATTGTGACCTGGCCTTTTGACATAACTTCTGCGGTGTCTGCAAAAACTCCCGCTTCCATAGCGATCCACATTTCCGTGACAGAGGTCAGATTACTGTCACATTTTGCCCCTATCTGACCAGGGCTTTTATCACGTGAAGCAAATAGAGCCCATTTAAGGGCCCGAAATCTTTAAACTACTTGGTACTCATAGATACTCAGAAAAACCCGTTACACGCCATTCTGACGCGCTATTTTCTGAGGGCTCTCGAGAAATCCGATCAAGTTGCCATAACTCGGTTAATCAATTCCAAGAATAACGGTCATATCAACCATGTCGCTCTACCCAATAACCAGAAACCTTGCTTTGCTGGCATATCCAGTATCACGATGCGTCGAGATTTCTCTCCACTTCATCGCATCGCCTTTATCGCGAGATCGCCCATGTGACAGGGGCCTGACCCCTGTCACATTTGATATTTAGAATATGGCCATTTTGCATATCTATTATCTCTATATATTCATTTTCTTTAGTATCCATTTTGCACACTCACATTTAGCCCTACTCAACGAGCTCGTGCACATGCCGCAGGCCGAGCACGCGACCGCCCGGAGCCTCCATCCGCTCCTCGCCACCAAACACCACATATCGCGACTCGACTGGCACACCCAATAGCGGCCCGAACTTCTCGAGCTGCTTGAAGAAGCACTCGTTATATGTCGACGACGCCTCAGCCTCAATCAGCGTCAGCGCCCCATCGTCCCCGGTAACGATAAAGTCTACACCGCTCCCATTGCTGTCCCGCATATACTGCACGTTAGCTGGCCGCCCCGTATTCGCTCGCGCCTTCAGCAGCTCCGCCAGCACGGCATTCTCGAACAAAACGCCCCGGTACGCACCACGCTCAGCCTCGTCAACCCGCCCGATCCCGAGCAAATTGCATGCCAGCCCCGTGTCGTAGAAGTACAGCTTCGGCGACCGCGTCAGCCGCTTGCCAATCGCCGCCCAAAACGCCGGCACCAGTCGCACCACTTGCCCGCGCTGCAAGGCACGCAACCAACTCCGCGCCGTCTTCGCGCTAACCCCGCACTCCCGCGCCAGCTCGTTGATATTGAGCGGCCTCCCAATCCGCACCGCGCACGCCCGCATGAACCGCTCGAACGCTTCTAGCTCCCGAACGCCAAGGTCAGCGTGCACTTCACGCTCCAAATACGTTCGAATATACCGAGGAAAGTACTCGCCTGGCCGGCTATCGAAATCATATATGCGTGGATAACCGCCCTTGAGAATCCACGTCCAATCGGACTCGACGCGTATCTGCGCCGCCTCCGCGCACGTCAGTGGCAGCAGCTGCAAAACGCCGACTCGATCATCGTTCTTCTCGAGAATATGCCTTATGAGCAGGGAGTTTGCCGATACCGTCAGCACGAACATCCCCGGCTCGCACCTGGCGTCGAGGGCCTGCAAGATGAAGCCGAGCAGATCGGGTGCCAACTGAGCCTCGTCCAGAATCACCCGCGTGCCGCAATGCGCGAGAAACGCCCGCGGGTCATCCCGCGCGAACTCCCGTTCGTCCGGATCCTCTAGCGAGATGTGTCGATACCCGGGAAACGAGGACTTCGCAAGCGTCGATTTTCCCGTTTGCTTCGCCCCCGTGAGCACGACAACGGGGTACTCCCCCGCCATCTCCAACAGCGTTTCGCTTAACGCGCGATGAATCATTTTTCATCCTCTCAACTACTTTATATAACTATATCACACTCCCCACTTTACATACTCAAAATGTGACAGGGGTCAGGCCCCTGTCACATTTCTAAGTGAAAAGGGTGTAAAACACCGAACGTCTTTCGTATGCCCAGATGAGGAGATATTCATGCCGTCAACAACGCTCACCCCGGCGATGTGACAGGGGTCAGGCCCCTGTCACATCGTGTCTCTTGACAATACTTCCGCGCGACAGTAGTATATTCCTGCGCCACGTAACAATGGAGCGAGCGTGCAATTTGCAGACAAAGACATCGAGGCGTTCTGGAACGCCCCCATGCTGTCCCACCCCAGACGCGTACCGCCCGAGCTGCGCAAAACGCTCTACCGCAAGCTTCAAATGCTCGATGCCGCCCACGCAATTGCTGACCTGCGTATTCCGCCGGGAAACAGGCTTGAACTGCTCAGGGGCACCCGTTTTGAGCGTTATAGCATACGAGTCAACAGCCAATGGCGCCTGTGCTTTACATGGGAAAACGGCGAGGCGACGGGAGTTGAGTTCTGTGACTACCATTAGCGATGTCATCTCGAGCCCAGGCGAAATCCTGCTCGAGGAGTTCTTGGATCCCCTTGGCATCAGCCAATACCGCCTGGCCAAGGCAATCGGCAAGCCGCAATCCGCGATATCTGAAATCGTCCACGGCCGCAGAGCCATCACTCCTGAAATGGCCTGGCTGCTTAGCAAGGCGCTCGGCACTACCCCGGAGTTCTGGCTCAACCTCGAGGCAACCTACCAGCTCAAACTACTCGACGCGTCCAAGCTCCCGCAGGTCACACCCCTCGTGAAGAACGCATAATTGCGCCAGATCCTGCCCCCTGTCACATTCTGCGTTTCGCACTCTTAGGTCAATCATTGAAACGAGATCTTTCGCAACGTTTTGAGAAAGACCTTGTTTAGACGTCTCTTGCTTTCGAAAAAAATCTGCTCCGACCGGCTCAGCGCAACCCCGCGCCGTTCTTTCAATCGCAGCAGCTCGAGCGTCATGTATTTATAGGCTTCTTCTCTGCGCACAATCGGACCAGCATGAATAATCGAATTAGCGGGTATCCCAAGGTAGGAGAGCTCATTTTCGAATCTCGTAACTTGAGATCCAATTGAACTCGACTGATCATGTAGAACGAGCGTGACGATATAGAAATCGGAGTTCGATCCGACATCGCCTGACTCGTCTATAAAGATCCCGAGATCAGGCAAGAGGACACCTCATGAAAGAGGAATGGCGGGGAATATCCCCGCCGCAGGTAGGACCAGGGTCCACAGGACCAGTCCCATACAATGTATTATACACACCAAGTTTGGCAGAGCAAATCTCAAGCATGGCAAACGCCTCTTGTATTTGCCTGGTTACCTCCTTCACGCCGTTCATTTGCGTAGCTTCGCCTCGCCAAACGGGATCGCCAGACCCCACCGCCTTGACCACATGCACGTTCGCTCGTCCGCCGGCCCATATGTTGCACTCGTCGTTCATCGGCCTATCGTAACAAGCAAATTTAACAGTTTCGCCGAATGGAAACCGCGGATTCACCGGGTTTTACCGGGCGAAATCCGACTTCCGCCCAAGCATATTCCGACCAAACCCCGCCTACGTGACAGGGGTCAGCCCCTGTCACATCGTCCAACTCGTAAACTCAAAACAGTCCAACTTGCAAAGTGTCTGCTAAAAATTGTGACAAGGGTCAGGCCCCTGTCACATCGCGTCGCAACATGGCCGTAGAAACTCCAGAACGCCCTCAGAAGCCCTGCAAGCAGCCGGCGCCTCACAGAGAGACCCCATTGCGCACTCACAGGCCCTCAGAACGTGACAGGTGCCAGGCCCCTGTCACATCGTCGGTCCCTGTCACATTCTCGGATTTTTGCGAAAATGAATTCGGATTTTGGTAAAATATGACTCGGATTTTGGTATTTTCCAACGTAGGAGCCTTGCTATGCAACCCTCCCCTATAGCTCCAAAAGGGTACATTCCGCGAATCGTCGACGCGCAGCTCGAGCGCTACCTCGATATCTTCGGCGCCGTCGAAATAGAGGGGACCAAATGGTGCGGCAAGACGTGGACCGCCAGACAACACGGGGCGTCAATCAGCTACGTAGACAAGGAATACGCACTTGCGCTGGACGATCCTTCCCTCATGTTGGTTGGGGAAAAGCCGCATATCATAGACGAGTGGCAACGCGTCCCCTCTATATGGAATCTGGTTCGTCATGCCGCAGACGAGGAACGAGGCTTGCACGGCGGCTGGATCCTTACAGGATCATCGACTCCGCCGCAGCATGGAAAGGGACAACCGCAAGCAGACAAGCGTCATAGCGGCGCAGGCCGTATAGGGCGTATCAGGATGGCTCCCATGACGCTCTCGGAATCTCAAGATTCCACGGGTTCGGTTTCCCTGTCAGGGCTTTTTGATGGTCCTCCAGCTACAGAGAAAACCCCGTCGGACACAAAAGAGCTTGTGGACATTGTTTGCCGTGGCGGATGGCCAGAGGCAATTAACATGCCAGTGACAAACGCCCAGACCATCGCGAGGGAATATCTTGCCGCGGTTTGCTATGAGAGTGCGCCTGACAATGACCTCGATTCATCTGTCACCGAGCGTATCATTGCGTCAATCGCTCGCAACCTGGGACAATCCGCAACTTACAGGACCATTCGCGAAGACGCCTTGGGGGCAACAGGCGAACAACTGAGTGATAGGCAGATTGGCGAGTATCTTAGTTTTCTCAATCGCATCTATCTGTCGACGGAAATCCCAGGCTGGGAACCGGCGGCGCGATCGAAGAAGAGGCTGCAGGTCAAGCCACGTCGCTATCTAGCTGACCCGTCGCTTGCCATTGCCGCCCTTGGCATGTCTTCGGAATCCCTTTATGCCGATTGGCAGACGTTTGGACTCGTCTTTGAGAACCTCTGCATGCGTGACCTTGCCGTATACACGCGGGCAATGGAACTAGCTCGACCCGTTCCGATACGCTACTACCGCGATGATTCCGGTCTCGAGGTCGATGCGATCATCGAACTCGTCGATGGACGATGGGCGGCAATCGAAATAAAGACGAGCGAGTCAAAAGTCAACGAAGCGGTGAAGAACCTTACGCGTCTGAGAAACAAGCTGTGCGAACAGCAAGGGGCGAGGACGCGCGCTCCCGAATTCATGGCGGTGCTAGTTGGCATTGGAGAATACGTGCGCGTCGTGGAAGATGGGATCTACGTCATCCCGATTCGCACGCTAACAACGTGACAGGGGTCAGGCCCCTGTCACATCGCGTCGCGACATGGCCGTAGAAGCTCCAGAACGCCCTCAGAAACCCTGCAAGCAGCCGACGCCTCCAGAGACCCCATTGCGCACTCACAAGCCCTCAGAACGTGACAGGTGCCAGGTCCCTGTCACGTTTGGTCCCTGTCACATTTTTGCCAAAATCGCCTCTTTTCACTTTGCATTTTTGCCAAAATCACTGGTTTTCAGTTTGCATTTTTGCTAATCCAGCCTATATTCCCCAGTAGAAACCCCGATATCCAACCAAGGGAGCACGCCATGCTCAAGCGAAAAATCGAAGCAGAAATGGAGGCATGGCGCACTACAAAAACCACCCAGGGCCTCCTCGTGACAGGTGCGCGGCAAATCGGCAAAACCTATAGCATCGAGGCATTCGGTCGCGAGCATTACGACTCGACCGTGAAAATCGACTTCGTCGAGCAACCACGTGCCATCGAGGTAATCGGCGCCGCACAGGATCTTGATGACCTCCTCCTGCGCATAACGTCCCTCTCGTCCCAACCCCTCTCCGAAGGAAAGACGCTCCTCTTCTTCGACGAGGTGCAGCGCTGCGCAGACGCCATAACGTGGATGCGCTACCTCGCGCAAGACAGCCGCTTCGACGTCATCTATTCGGGCTCCATGCTCGGCATCGAGGCGTATGATTTCCGCTCGCTCCCTGTGGGAACCATCGACATCCTCGAGATGTTCCCCCTCGACTTCGAGGAGTTCTGCTGGGCGCATGGACTCGATGCGACCCTCTGGAACACCTCACGCGAATGCTTCGCGTCGCGCGCGCCCGTCCCCGACTTCATCCACGAAAAGCTTCTCGACCTCTGGATGCGCTACCTCCTCATTGGCGGCATGCCCGAGCCCGTGCAGCTTTTGCTCGACACGCAGGACACGCAGCGTGTTCGCGCCCGACAAAGGGGCATCCTAAGCACCTATCGTGCCGACATCACGCGCTACATCGAAGGCAAGCCCCGTGCACGGCAGGTGAAGACGATCTACGATGCCATCCCATCGCAACTGAACAAGGAAAACCGCCGCTTCAACGTGAGCGCCGCGACCGAGGGTGGACGTTTCGAGCGCCTTGCCTCGGACTTCGACTGGCTCGAGGACGCCGGCGTCGTCATCCCCGCTCGACGTTGCACACAAGCCACGTTCCCGCTTGGGCTTTCCGAAGAGGCCTCCCACTTCAAGCTCTACTTGTCTGATGTTGGGCTCCTGTTCTCCACGTTACCGGCCACAGACGTCGAGAGGCTCCTGGCGAAGGCCCCGGACATGAACCTCAGCAGCGTCTTCGAGAACGCCGTCGCGCAAGAGCTGCGCGCGCACGGACACGAGCGCATCTACTACTACAAAAAGCGCGGCGTCGGCGAGGTTGATTTCCTCGTTGACGAGGCTCAAGACCCCCTCGTTGTGCCCATCGAGGTCAAATCGGGGGCATCCTCCCACAAGCACGCCGCGCTCGATGCGCTGCTCGAAGTGAAGAACTATAAGCTCGAAGGCGCGGTGGTTTTGCATACGCAAAATGTCGAGGAACAAGGCGCCATCACGTACCTTCCCATCTACATGGCCGCCTTCCTCTAAACGTGACAGGTGCCAGGCCCCTGTCACGTTGCGTCGCAACATGGCTGTAGGAGCCCCAGAACGCCCTCAGAAGCCCGCAAGCAGCCGACGCCTCATAGAGACCCCATTGCGCACTCACAGGCCCTCAAAATGTGACAGGGGTCAGGCCCCTGTCACATCGTCTAACTTGTAAACTCAAAACAGTCCAACTCATAAACTCAAAACGGTCCAACTAGCAAAGTTGTCTGCTAAAATGCAAGGTAATAAAGCTCGGAGCAAAGGAACGCAGATGAGTTGGAAGTATATCCCGCGTGTTGCAGACCAAACGCTCGACTGGATGCTCCGCACGTCGGGCGCCGTTCAGATAACCGGACCCAAATGGTGCGGCAAGACGGAAACCGGCCGTCAGAGGGCGGCAAGCACGGTCCTTCTCCAGGATCCCGACACGAGTCAATCACTTCTTGCCCTTGCCGATATTAAGCCATCGGCAATTCTAGAGGGACCGAAGCCGCGACTCATAGACGAATGGCAAATGGCGCCGCAGCTGTGGGATGCGGTTAGATTCGACGTGGACATGACGAGGGAAAAGGGCGCCTATATCCTCACGGGCTCCGCAACACCCAAGAAGCGGCCAGTCCACTCGGGCGTGGGACGCATCGCTCGCCTCCGCATGCGAACAATGTCCCTGTATGAGTCGGGAGAGTCCAGCGGCGCAGTCTCGCTCAGAAAACTATTTGATAGCAACAGCGAAATTGAGTCCCTCGTTGAATTCGACATAGACAGAATCGCGTATGCCCTTTGCCGAGGCGGATGGCCTCAGGCGGTAATCGAGCATGATTCGAAGATTGCTCTTGCCCAGGCGAAAAACTACGTTGACGAGATGATGGATGCTGACATAGATGAGCTCGAGGGTACGAGGCGCAACTCGACCTGGCTCAGGGCCATCATGCGCTCATATGCGAGAAATATATCGACCGAGGCACCCCTTTCCACCATCCGGGCCGACATGCAAGGCGAGCCACCATCTATGGTTACTGTTTCCGACTATGTCGATGCCCTCGCTCGTGCGTTCGTCATCGATGATCTGGAGGCCTGGAATCCGAGGTTAAGGTCGAAGACCGCCGTTCGGACCAGCCCGACACGGCACTTCTGCGATCCGTCGGTTGCGATCGCGATACTCGGGGCATCTCCGACTACACTCATGAGTGATTTCAACACCTTCGGCCTATTATTCGAGTCCCTATGTATACGCGATCTGCGCGTCTACGCAGATGCGATGGGCGGTCGTGTGTGCCACTACCGTGATAAGACCGGGCTCGAGGCGGATGCGGTAATCGTGCTAGAAGACGGACGATGGGCTCCCGTTGAAGTCAAGATGGGGAACGCGCAAATTGACCAGGCGGCAAAGAACCTGAGAAAGCTTGCGGAGAGAGTGGATCGGGAATCTGAGGGAGCCCCTTCGTTCCTGATGGTACTTACCGCGACGTCGGCTGCCTACCAGCGCGAAGACGGCGTTCTCGTTGTTCCGCTTGCCGCGCTCGCTCCCTAAAACGTGACAGGGGTCAGGCCCCTGTCACGTCCCCTGCCCGCGTTGGTGAGCCACGTGCAATTTGCGTAGGGCAAATTGCACTGCCGCGGCAGCGCCTTCGCCCTGTCGTGGGATGAGCCGGGCAAGCCCAGGTACGCTTGCCCGGCTCTGTCCGCCCCGTAAAGGCACGGATCGCGCACGTGAAGGCCTCGGACGTCCGATCGCGGCGCAACAGGCGCCCCACGCGCGCTTCGTGCCTTTGCGGGGCGGTTTAAGGTCTCTCCTGCAACGGTCGCGCTTCCCCGAAATGTGACAGGGGTCAGGCCCCTGTCACATTCCTATCGCGCTCGGCACAGACTCCTAAATTGCACCGAAATCATCCCGAACCCGTTCAGGTTGTGGGGGTGTTTCGCCCGGATGCTCCCGTGCTACGATTCCCCCGCTCAGCGGCACAAACCCGCGCGCGGTGTGACAGGGGTCAGGCCCCTGTCACATACGTCCAGGAAGGAGGACCATGTCCCGTATCATGCGATCTGAATGCACAAGCGGCGTCTATCATGTGTTCAACCGCGGTGTGGGACGCCAGTTTATCTTCGAAGACAACGACGACCGCCTCGAGTTCCTAGAGCTGATCGCCCGCTTCTCGGACTCGCTTCACGTTACGGTCCTCGCGTGGGTTCTCATGGATAACCACGTCCATCTGCTACTACAAGCCCCGATCACGGCCATCTCATCGTTCATGCGCACGCTTCAGTCAACCTACGCGAGCTATTTCAACAAATGCCACCGGCACACGGGGCACCTTTTCCAAGGGCGGTTCGGCAGCCAGGGCATAGAGAGCGACGAGCAGCTGCTCACGGTCGTGCGCTACATACACCGAAACCCGATCGAGGGCGGTCTTTGCGAGTCGCTCGACTACGCGTGGAGCAGCTACCAGGAGTACACGGGCCAGCCCAACATATGCGATATCACTCTCGTGAGCGGCATGTTTGACAACCTGGCGGCCTTCCAGGCGTTTCACGCAATGGCGACTGACGCCCACATCGAGATCGAGACAAAACCCCGGCAACCCGCAAAGCCAAGCAACGGCAGGGCCTTGCGGATAGCCGAGCACGAGCTTGGCCCGGAGTGGAGGGAGCTGCTTTTGACGAAGGACAAGCGCTTCCGTGACACGTCGATCTGCAAGCTCAAGGCATGCGGGCTATCAATACGCCAGATAGAGCGAATGACTGGCATAGGCAGGGGCATCATCCAGCGCTGCTAAGCGTGACAGGGGTCAGGCCCCTGTCACGTTCGCATACCTGCGTTTTATCTCCGCTGTACTTTAGCTATAATGTTGCCCTACAAATCACCCGTTTTATCAAATTGTGGGGCAACAGTTGGCTGAATCTAACATTATAAAAGACACACTTCGTGAGGAGCTCGACCGGAACATCCGAGCACAAGAAGCCTACCAATCCGAGATTGCCTCTCTGCCGAAAGGCAGCGTTGCAATCAAGACGCGGAGCAATCACAGATATTGCTACCTCAAGCATCGCGTCGGCAATCGTGTTGTAACCGACTACGTCGGGCGCGCTGCACAGGTCGAATCTAGCCTTAGACAGCAAGTCGAGCACCGAAAGCAGCTTGAGCTTACGCTAAAGCGACTCAAGCAAGAGCAATGTTTCATCGAGAAGGCCCTGAGACACAAATGAACTCACCGCGCGAAGACATTTTCTGGGATCTCATCGATGTTCTCGATAAATCGGGATTCCTGAGAAATATCATGGTTATCGGCAGTTGGGCCGAGTACCTTTATGCGAACTATTTTGAAGATAACTTTTTGCCCAATATCAGAACACATGACATAGACGTGTACTACATAAACCCTTTTCTGGAAATAGACGGGGCAGAAAACCTGCGCTGGGCGTTGCGCGAGAGTGGATTCATCTTCTATGAAAACCCTGGTGCAGGAAGCTCATTCTTCAAAGAAGGCATAGAAGTTGAATTCCTATTGAGCTCCTTCAAAGGAAAAGGGATTTACGAACTGCCTCTTACAGGGATATCTGCTGAAAGCCTAGACAATATGGATATGCTTTGCCCGATGAATATCGATGTTCGAGGATACCACCTTATAGTCCCAACCCCCGCATCTTATATCGCGCACAAGCTTTTTATTAACCCGAATAGGCGGCCAGAGACAAAGCGTCCTAAAGACATAGAAGCCGTACGAGAACTCCCAAGGTTCATTAAACAGAATTGTCAGGAGCAGGAAGCCTTGCGAATCCATCTTGCAGAGCTTCCCGAAGACAAATTGCTCGTTATCAAACAGGTTGCAGAAAGTAATGGACTAGACCTGCCCTAAACATCTATTCCCTTACCCTTATGTGACAGGGGTCAGGCCCCTGTCACATAGCCCAGGAACCACAACGGCGGCAGGAAAGAAAGAATTTGATGCGTACCCCAAACGTCAATCTCGATGAAATAGGCTCACCTGGATATAGGCGAGCATTCGACTTCTTCGATGACGATGAACTGGGAGACGCGGCTTGCGACACGGCAAGAGACATGCTTCGTCACAGAAGCGGTTCTGTCATGGAGGACTTCGCGGCTATAAGCGCAAGTAGCAAGACTGTCGTCACGAAGATGACATCCTCATCGGAACCAAAGATGGCCGCCCTGTCGAGGGAGAACATCCGCGTAATAGACAATGCAAAACGCGGCGACCTCATATCCGCGCATAACCACCCAGAGAGCATGCCGCCGAGCTTCAAGGATTTTCTCCTCGTAAGTCACAGATCGTTCAGATACGGACTGATTGCCTGCCATGACGGCCGCGTCATCCGCTATCGTGTCTCCGATGCGGAAAAGCTCAATGACGTTGTGCAATCCGGAAGAGGCGACGAGATAGACAGCTTCATATTGAGGAATCTGATGTATTATGAGTCGAGAGACCGGAGCAATACTCTGGCAAAGGCGCTCGAGCGAAGATACGGTGTCACATATGAAGAACTTACCTGATCACGGAAAGGCTTTCTGGGACATGTTTCCGAGTGACGGAAACGGTGACATCTTTATCTCTGAGATAAGCAGTGGTGACGCACCGACGCAACAGCCGGAGGAGGAAGCTGGAATTACGGCTGAATCGGCTAAAATTACCACAGCATAGTTAGCTTGAACATATGTGCTGACTGGCCGCCTCATGGGCGGCTTTTCTTTTACCAATCCGACGCCGCGCCCTTGCCAACGCGTCGATGTGACAGGGAGCAGGCCCCTGTCACGTACTGCGCATAAAAGAAAGCGCCCGAGGAGGTAAACTAACGTACCTTTCCGGCGCTTTACTGAGGTTATTGTATCTCCTGACCTCTTCCAATGTCAATGATCTGCCTTTATGTGACAGGGGCCTGACCCCTGTCACATTCCCTGACCCCTGTCACGTTCTGCGCATAAAAAGAAAGCGCCCGAGGAGGTAACTAACGTACCTTTCCGGCGCTTTACTGGTAGTAATTGTAGGCGCACAATCATTTTATGTCAATGATTTGCCCTTGCTTATTTACGTAAAGCAGCTTCCTGATATGCGGAATCCTATATGCTCTTGTGCGAACTTCTCGCTCAATTGCGTAATCAGGCAGCCGCTTCATGCGCCTGCCGTCAAATACAATGCGTTCTGATTGCCAACGCCCCTTCTTCAGGTTGCGCTCGACGGCGCTCAGATGGCTCGACCTCGGCGCCTTGAACTCCCACAGGACGCCGTCTACAAGAGCATCCGCCGTCTTTTCGTGCGGCGTGTCGTTCTTGCGCACGAACTCGACCACGTGCCCCGCCCTCGCCAGCGCGTCGGCGGTCCTGAGCTCGTGGGGCCACAGGTTCACGTCCGGCGGGATGATCACCCTCCCGCAAGCCTGTCCTCGCCTCTCGGCCCGTATGTCGCGCTCGCCGTTCATCGGGCAATCGTAGCAAGCGGATCTGACAGTTTCGCCGAACGGGAATCGTGGAATCGCCGGTTTTCTTCCGGGCGAAATCCGGCTTCCGCCCGAGCAGGTTGCGGACGAAGCCGCCCCATGTGACAGGGGCCTGGCCCCTGTCACATCTCTCCCCCACATCCTCGAAAATCGCCGTGCTATACGCCTCTGACCTGCGGAGATAGCACCCGATTTGCTATACATCCACACACCCAAAATCCGCGCCTCGTGACCCTCTGACCAGCCACTTAGCAGCCATGCTTTACACCCCTGACCGGCACCTCCCGAATGTGACAGGGGCCTGACCCCTGACACATTCCCGCCGGCCCCCGCGACCCAAAACAAAACGTGACAGGGGCCTGACCCCTGTCACGTTAAAGTGTGCCGGGGGGGGCTGGCCCCCTGGCACATGTATCTCAGCCGCGTTAGCGGCGCCACCGTTTTCCGCGTCAGCGGTGCCGCCCCGGCACCACCACGCGCAGCGGCGTCAAATCAGCAGCACGCTCCACAGCACGTACAGCACGATCGCCGCGCCGCACGTCGCAAGCACGCCCCACGTCAGCCTCCGTGCGTAGTAGCGGTCCAGCACGGTCTCGCCGGCGCTCAGCGTCGCGATACGCTTGTCGTAGCGACGGCGAATCACCATCAGCACGATCATCGCGATCACGCACAGCGTACCCAACAGGAACAGCAAGTATCCAATCTGATGCGGTCCATTCGGATTCGTCACGGGGAAGCTCGCCAACGGCGTCTCCTCGTCTGCTATCGTCTCGAAGCCGGCCTGCTCGGGCCCGATCGTGCCCGCCTCGTCAGCGCCCGCAATCGCGCCCAGCACCGCCGACGCAATCGCCGGCCCGATCGTCGGCACCTCGCCGCCCGCAAGCCCGCCGCCAATCGTGCCCGCGCCGCCAGCTGCGCCGCCGCCGTTGCCGCCCGGCACCGTACCCGGCTGTTCGTTGCCGCCGTTGCCGCCCGGCTCGTCATCGCCGCCGAGCACTGCCGGCGCGATCCGCACGCTCGTGGCTACGGCGTTCGACGTGATTCCCGCACGCGTAATCGTCACGAGCACCGGCACCTCGCCGTCCGTGACCTCCGAAAACGCCGCGCCGATCTCGTCGATTGCAAGCCCGGCCTCGCCAGAACCCACGACGCGCGTCTGCACCGCGCCCCGGTAGCTATACGTGATCACGTCACCCGCGATCACGCCGTTCGCGCGCGGCGCCACGTAGTGCGCGCGTCCGTCGTACGTCGCGCTCACGGCATCCACGCCCGCCGCGTAGAACTCGCCGAAGTCGGGATAGAACACCACGTTCACCACGTTGGTGCCCTCGTTCTCGCTAATCGTCACGCTCGCGCCCGCCGTCAGCGCCGCATACCCCTCGGGACGCTTCGCGTTCAGCTCCTCGGCGGAGAGCTCCACCACGGACCCGTACGCGCGCGCATCGCCGGCCTCGCTGGCGATCAGGTTGCGCGTCGCCACGCTACCCGTGTAGTAGTTCACCGTAAACCCGTAGCGCTCGGGCGCGTACACTACGTTGAGCACGTTGGCCGCGTCGTCATAACCCACGGTCGTGGCACCCACGAGCGCACCATCGGCAGAGTAGCCGACCGGCAGGTAGGCGCCCATTTCGTACGGCACCGCGCTCAGGTACGTCGCCACGCCGCGCGTCGTGCCCAGCAGCTCGCCGTCCACGCTATCACGGTAGTAGCGCACCTCGTAGGCATAGCTGCCGAGCGGGTACACCACGTTGACGACGCTCTCCTCGGGCGTCGCGCCAATCGTCGTAGCGCCGCTCACCTGCGCCGGCAGCGCGTAGCCATCCGGCAAGAACGCGCCCTTGTCGAACTCGATCGTATCACCGAAGGTGCCCTGGCCGGTCACGCTCGCAATCGGCGTGCCATCCATCGAGCCGGCGTAGTAGTTCACCGTGTACGATAGGCGCGCGTCCTTGCTGTACACGACGTTGAGCACGTTGTTGCCCGGCACGTCGCTCACGCGCAAGTTGCCGCTGACCTGGGCGTCCTCGGCCGTGTAGCCCGCCGGCAAGAACGCACCCGCCGTGTACGGCACCTCGCTGCGATACAGCCCCGTGCCGCGCTCGACGCCGAGCAGTCCCTCGTCGCTCACGCTATCACGGTAGTAGCGCACCTCGTACTCGAAGTTCGCGGGGCGGTACACCACGTTGAGCACGCTCGCGCTCGCGTCGGTCCCGATCGTCGGCACCTCGGCCACGCTCGCGGGGTCGATCTCGTAGCCACGCGGCAGGCGGTACTCGGCATCGTAGGGGATCGGCTCCCCGAAGGTTCCGGTGCCGGCCACGCTGCCCAGCAGCTCGCCGTCCACGCTATCCACGTAGTAGTTGACGGTGTACGGCAGGTCGGTGCGCTTGCCGTACACGATGTTGATAACGTTGAGGCCCTCGTCCTCGCTGATCGTGATGCTGCGCGTGCCCTCGAGGCTCGCATAGCCGTCCGGCACGTAGCGGTTCACGGACGTGTTCGTCACGACAAGCGGACGTCCCCAGCTAGCCGATCCGGTGAAGCTGCCCAGCAGGTTCTCGGGCGCCACGGCGTCAGCGTAGTAGTTCACCGCGTAGTCGTACTTCGCACGCGTGTACACCACGTTGAGGTGATTGCTTGCCACGTCCGTCGTGATGAGGATGCTGTAGTCGTCTTCGTTCGCGACGACTGCGTCGTAACCCAGCGCCGGCAGATAGCGGTTCAGCAGCTCGCTATCAGGCGTCACGCGCGAGCCGAACGGCGCGCTGCCGCTCTCCTCGCCCACGAGGTTGTACTCGCCCACGCTGTCCACATAGTAGCTCACCGTGTACTCGAAGGAAGCCGGCACGTATACCACCTCAAGGCGGTTCTTCGACTCGTCGGCCTCGATGAGCACGCTCGCGCTCTCGTCATCGCCCATCGGCAGATAGCGCCCGTCTGCGGGCAGCGCGAGGTTGAGCAGCTCGGCACCCACGGTCACGGTCTCGCCCAGCGTGCCCACGCCGGCCACCGTCACCTCGTCGAGCAGCTCGCCGGCCGTCACGGTGCCATCGGCACCCATGACACCGCCGTAGTACGCTATCGTGAAGCTCAGGTCGCTGCGCTTCGTCGCATACACGACATCGATCACGTTGGCGGCCTCATCCGAACCCACCGTCAGCGTCTGCGCTTCGACGAGCGCCACGTAGCCCGCTGGCAGCGCATAGTTGAGCTCGCCTTGTTCCGTGCCCTGGCCCACCGTCACGGTGTCGCCAAACGTCGCGCTCCCCTGCAGGGTTGCCACGGGCGCGCCCTCGGTATCATCCACATAGTAGTTGATCGTGTAATCGAAGCTATCACGCTCGTACACGACGGTCATCTCGTTTGCAGCCTCGTCGAGCCCCACGGTGATCGCCTGGCTCGCCTCGGGTCCCAGCGCCATGTAGCCATCCGGCAACGCCGCGTTCAGCTCGTTGACAGAGAGCTCCACGCGCTCTCCGAGCAGCGCCGTGCTCTCGCGCACGTCGATCAGGTTATCTGCGGCCACGCTGTCTGCGTAGTACTTCACGCGCCAGCCGTACTCACCACGCGAGTACGTCACGTCCAGAACGTTGCTAGCCTCGTCCGAGCCCACCACGAGCGCCTCGTAGTCGCCCTTGTAGCCCTCGGGGCACAGGTACCCGAACTCGCCCGGCTCCATGCCGCCGGCAAGCTCGATGACCGAGCCAAACGCCGCGGCGCCACTCACCTCGTCGAGCAACTCCGGCTTGGCGTCCTCGTCGTTGTCAAAGCCTTCGTCGAGCCAGTACCTGATCGTGTAGCCGTACTCGTTGGCGACCTTGTACGCCTCGCTGCCGTGCACGCTCTCGACGCCGTCCACGCTCACGCGCGCCTCGGCGTATATCGTGCCCATGCTGCCGTCTTCCTTCACGGCCACATCATCATCCGTCACCACGTAGCGGCCCACGTAGCTCACGCTCTCACTGGGCATGAGCGAACTCGTCTCCCATGCCTTCGCGGGAACGAGGCGATCCGTCAGCGACGTGACCTCGATGCTATCGAGGTCCGCGGTGCCGGTGTTGGTGATGGTGAACTCGTATTCCACCACGTTTCCGGGCACGGCCGGGTTCTCGCCCGTAAGCTCGTTGCCCAGAGCGTCGTACAGGTGCGTCGCCACGTCCACGCGCCAGTCGCGCACGAGCTCGACGTACGCGTTCGTGACGCAGCGTGCGCTTGCCGTCTGGCCCATGCTAGCAGGATTGCCCACAATCACGTCGAGCGCCACCACGGGCTGCTGCTCGGCCTCGAAGTAATCGTACGGGATAACCACGCGCGGGTGCAGCGTCAGCGTCTCACCCACGGCCACATCGATGCTTTCGGGCAGACCACCCATATCGCTCGGATAGCTCAGCAGCTCCGATGCATCGATCTCCGCGTCGTTGATGGCAAGCGTCGTGGAAAGCGTGAGATCGCTCAGGTCGAGCGTGCCCGTATTGGTAATGGTGAGGTCGTAGTCGATGACGTTGCGCTCGGGCGCGTACGTACCCGCAAGATCCACCGTATAGTCTGCGACAGGTACAGGTGCCGCGGGGATCGCCGTCGATACCCATGCGAATGCGGGCTCGTAGCCCGTGACGCTGACGCGGTTCTCGAGGCTCTCGCTTGCCACGTCCTGCGCACTCACGACGTGACGACCCTCGAACTCGACGTACGCCGGATCAGAACCGTAGCTCGAGACCTTCTCGCCGTTCCACACGCCCAGCGTGTCGCTGACGGTCGCGCTCTCGAAATCGTCGCCCAGTCCGCACACCATGACGGTGTAGACGATCGTATCGCCGACTTCGGCTACGTCCGCATGCTCGTTGCCCGCCGCCTTCTCGACGCGCGAGTTGACGAACATGTACCTATCGTCGTAATCGCTATCTTCATCCTCAGTAGCGTCGCCTTCGTCAGTAGCGTCGCTCGTGCCGTTCGCTTCGCTCTCGGCACTCCCGTCCAATGTTTCAGAAGGTGACTGTGGGTCAGGATGTGACAGAGGGTCAGGCACATCTGTCACATTCGTGCTCTTCGAATGTGACTGGATGCCTGACGTTCCTGTCACATCCTGTTCGCTGACCTCGTTCGCCAGTTCACTCGCCCATGCGCTCGTGCCCGACAGCGAGAACACGAGGGCAAAACTCAGCACGCAGCACAACACGCGCCTGAGCGCCATGCTATACGATGCCTGCTTCTTCATGCCTTGCCTCTCCCCTTCTCGATGCGCGCGCAGTATACCTGATAGCATTCCGCTTTCACCAGCGTTAGCAATCATCTTTTTCGCGCATATTTCGACGATGTTCATCATGCCCATTTCCCCTGCTTACGAGACCGGAGTCCAGTGCGCGTACACGGTAGTTTCCATAACAGTGTCATTGGCAACCAAGCTTGCATACTGCTGTGATTCATCGATGCGCACGCCCTCGGCGGTATACCAACCGTCAAACACGTATCCATCGCGATTACCAGGCATACGACTGTAAACCTGGGAGAGATCGAACGGCGTATGCACATCGTCCAATTCGAGGTCGTATCCTGTTTCGTAATGGATTGTGTAATCCATCGGGTTGAACATGGCGTACAGAGTAATCTCCTTGACCTCGCTGATCTTGGTAATGTTCTCGAGGTAGAACTGGTCAACCTGGTCCTCGAGCATGGACTTGACAATCTCGCCAAGCGTCATTTCATGATCGGGATCCTCGTCGGGGCTGAAGCGGCCGTCGGTGTAACGGCCATACAGCGGGTCAGTCATCCAGCCGTAGAACTCGGAACCCTTCATGGCGATAGAGGTCAATCCAGGCATACCATTTGTCCAGTAGAACTCTGTCGACACAGGACCGTTCGGATTGCCCTGCCAATCGAAGTTAACAGTGATGACACGCTCAGTCCACACTGCATGCACCTGGATGGGCGACACGCCATCCCACGGATCGGGGAAGCAATAGCCATACTCCTCGACAACCTGGTCGGCCGTCCAATCCTGCTCGATGGCCAAACCGAAAGCCGTATCAATGAACCAACCCTCGATCATCCAGCCCTCGAACTCCGGCTCCACGGTCGCGTCGAACAGGAACGTGTCGTACGGCACCGTGACCTCGAAGACCTTGATCTCCTCATCCGGGCTATCATCGCAGGTCGCCCAATACTCGACCGTGAAGCCCTCGTTCTTCCACAGCGCGAACAGCACGTTCGGGTTCTCGGTGCCGCTAGCCTCGCCGAGCGTCTTGTCCCAGGCCGCCACCATCTGATAGGTGTCGAACGGCTGGTAGGACACGTCGGTGCTATCGCTGGCCAGCGCCCAGCCCTGGAACTTCGAACCAGCGCGGGTCGGCTCCTGCTCGGGGATCGTCACGAAGCAGTCGGTCCAGCTGTAGATCTTGTCGGGCTGGCTGCCGTCGTCGCCGCCGTTGACGTCGAACTCGAGCGTGATGTCGTTGGCCATCCACACGGCGAACAGCGTGGCCGGGTCAGCCGGCATCGTCCACGTCGACACGTAGTTGCCCTTGGCGTTCTTCGACAGCTTGCGGTAGTCCAGGCCCTCGTCCGGCGCCGTGGCGTACTCGTCGACGCTCCAGCCCACGAGCGTGTAGCCCAGGCGGACGAGCAGCTCCTCGCGCGGCAGCTCGACTGCGGCGCCGATGTTGTTCTGCTTGCCGTCGTAGAACTCGGCCGGCGCGCTCGTGCCCGGCTTGGCCTGGCCGGTGATCGGGTCGAGCGACACGGAGCCGTCGGGCTCGAGCAGCGACCACGCGCCACCCGGCTGGGCGTCCTTGTCGGTGTGCTCCTCGCTCACCTTGAGGGCGTCGCGGAAGTCATCCGGGTCGTTGATGTCGGCATAGCCGGACGGGTCGAAGGTCAGCGGCTGCACCGACAGCGTCCACACCGCGTATAGCGTCACGTCCTCGGCCCACATGCTGAAGGTCGAACCGGCGTCGTTGGCCGGGATGAACAGCAGCGAGTCGATGAGGGCCTGCAGGTACACGAAGTTGTCGAGGCCGTTCTTCTGGCTGGCCAGCGCGATGACGTCGGCAGCCGACCTGGCCTCCTGCGTGCCGTCCTCGTGCGTGATGATGACGGTCGAGCCGTTGTCGAACGCGTAGCCCTGCAGCGAGTACGGACGGTTCTGGTTATCGAGGCCCACGCTCACGAGGCCGTTGTAGCGCACGTCGATCGGCAGCTCGATGCTCGTGCCGGTGTAGTAGCCCTTCGTGCCCTGCGGCTGGCTCGGGAAGGCCGGGAAGGCGTTCGGGCGCGTCTCCACGGCGTCGTCCACCCACTTGCCGGCACCCAGGTCGATCGTCAGGTTGAACTGCTTGGGTGCGTAGTACAGGAACAGCTGCAGCAGCTGCTGGCCGTCGGGGATGACGTAGACGCCCATGTCGTCGATGTTCGTGCCGCGATCCCAGGTGTCCCAGTCCTCATGGCCCACGAGGATGCCGGTCTCGATCGAGGTCACGGTGTGCTGCGTGCCCGCGTCGTCGAAGTAGTACGCGTTCTGGCCGCCGGGCACGTACTCGTAGCCCTTGATCGGCAGGTTGTCGATGTTCCAGTACTGCTGCTTGTTCGGGTCGTACTCGATGGCGCTGGCGACCTCGTCGGTGACGCCGTAGTGCTCGATCGTGTCGTACACCTCGCGCTTGCCGTCACCGGTGATGATGTAGCGCACGACCTGGTACTTCGTGTCGGTGTTGGCGCTCCACACGGCGTACAGCGTCACGTCGTGGTTCGGCATGTGGAAGGTGCTGCCCAGCGGCGTGAAGTGGATGACGCCGTCGGTCGTGCCCATGTCCATCGCGCAGTTCATGGCCTCCACGATCGAGGCGTTGCCCTTGAGGTTGGTGGCCGCGTCGGTGTAGTACCAGCCCACCAGCGTGTAGCCCGGGCGGATGAGCACGTCGCTACCCGGCAGCGCCAGGTCCTGGCCCTCGCGCACGCCATGCTTGCCATCGGCGTCCACCTGGTAGTTCTGGTACACGCCCGGCATCTGGCCGTCAGCGCGGTTCCACTGGCCGTAGGTGCCCTTGTCCAGGATCAGGCTGATGGGCTTGGCCTCCATGACGATGGTGATGACGGTGGAGCCGTCGCCGGACACCATCTGCTTGATGTTGCCGATGACCGTCGTGGTCCAGCCGCTATCGGCGATGGTGAAGGCGCTGGTCGGGAGCTGCGTGCCCCAGGTCAGCGTCGGGTCGGTCACGTCGAAGCCGTTCTTGTTACCGTTGAACAGCGTGGCCGTGTACTTGGCCATGTAGCCGCGCCAGTCGATGGCCTGCAGCTGCGCCTTGTAGCTCGCGTTGTTGACCTCGCTGGCGTTGTTCGGGTCGGCGATCTGGTAGGTCTCGCCGGTGATGCCCTTGGTCTCGACCTCGAGCCACACTTCCAGCTCGCCGTTGCCGTTGACCTTGTAGTAGCGCACGGTGTAGACCGTGTCGCCCTTGGCGCGCCACACGGCGTACAGGTTCACGTTGCTCGGCGGCATGACGTAGACGGTGTTGGCGTCGTTGAGGGTGAACTTCTTGCCGCCCGTGACCGGGTCGTTGCCGGCCTCGAGCATCGCGATGGCGGCGGCCAGCTGGCTGATCTTGCCCTCGGAGGTGCCCACGTAGACGGTCTGCATGACGCCGTCGACCTCGACCTCGACGGTGGGCTTGTAGAACCAGCCCACGAGCTCGTAGCCGTCGCGCTCGAGCACGGTGCTACCGGGCAGGTGGATCTCCTCGTCGGTCACCAGGCGGTGGCTCGGCGTCCAGGTGGCGTCCTTGCTGGTGGTGGTGCCCTCGTTGAGGCGCAGCGTGTAGGTGTTGGCCTCCCACACGGCGTACAGCGTGGTCTCGGTCAGGCCCATCGTGAAGATGTCGCCCTGCTGGTACAGCGGCATGATGTTCATGGACACGTTGATGGAATCCCAGGCCTTGGCCCAGGCGACGTGGATGTTCTTGCCGTCATGCTCGAAGTACTCGAGCGTGGTCCAGCCGATGAGGCGGTAGCCCTCGCGGTGCAGGTCGAAGTAGTCGGCGCCGACGTCGAACTTCTGCTCGGTGTAGACCGGGTACACGGTCTTGAGCGAGCCCTGGACGCTCGAGTCGATCGTATCCCAGGTGCCCAGGCCGGCCTCGAAGTTGAGCTTGAGCGGACGGCCCTGGTAGTACAGCTTGAGCACGAGCCTGGTGGAGCCGTCCGGCGTGCCGTAGCGCACGTTCTGGGCGGTCACGGTGTTGCCGCTGGCGTCCTTGTAGGTGATGTCGGTGCCGTCGGCAACGATGTCGTAGCCGATGAAGTCGTTGTCGCGCACGTAGCGCTGGCCGGCCGCGTCGTAGCGCGCCATCGTGTCGGCGTCGCCCACGTGGTCGATGGCCACGATCGGGTCATCGGTCACGCCGTAGCGCGTCTCGGTGATGACGTCCTTGACGTTGCCGTTGCCGTCGACGCGGTAGTGCTCGACGGTGTACTCGATGTCGTTGCGTGCGTACCACACGGCGTGCAGCTTCACGTCGGCACCCGGCATGATGAAGCCGTACAGGATGCGCGTGAACAGGTCGGCGTTGCCGTCGATGAGGCTCGTGCCGGCCAGCGAGGCGGTCAGGTAGGCGCCCTCGGTGGTGCCCCAGCCCTCGTAGCCGTTGATCGGGTCGTCACCGTCCTTGGAGATCTCGCGGCTCGGCGTGCCCATGGCGCTCGAGACCTCGACCTGGTTGCCCTTGTTCTCGTGGAACTGCTCGGTGGTCCAGCCCAGGAAGTCGTAGCCGGCGCGCTCGATGTCGTGCATGAGCGTGCCCGTGTTCTGCTCGGCGAAGAAGTACACGGTGCGCTCGTCGCTCGTGCCGTTGGACGGGTCGGCGTTCCAGGTGCCCTTGCCCGGGTCGAAGGTGATCTTGTACATGATCGGGTTGCCGTCGTCGTCCAGGTTATAGCAGGCGTAGTACAGGTCGAGCACGAGGCTGCCGTCCGGGGCGACGACGCCCTCGTAGATCGACTTGGTGCCGGCGCCCGGGACGTTGACGACGGTGCCGTCCGGCAGCGTGATCGTCGCGGCGATCTCGCGCTGGTAGCTGTAGCCCTGGATGGCCAGGTCGCGCGCCAGGTAGAAGTGCGTGTCGGTGTCGACCGGGGCGCTGCCGGTGGTGCGCGTGATGTAGTTGGCGTCGACCGTCACGGTGCTATCGGTGTAACCCGTCAGCGTGTCGGTGCCCACCAGCACCTTGTTGCCCTCGCCGGTGATCTTGTAGCGGTTCACGGTGAACACCGTGTTGCTGTCCGCGCTCCAGATGGCCCACAGCTGCAAGTCGGTGGCCGGCATGAGCACGCGCACGCCGTCTTCGGTGTAGAGCACGCGGCTGTAGATGCCATCGGCCTTCGGATTGGCGGTCGACTCGTTCAGGTAGGTGTCGGCCTTGTCACCCACGAGGCGGTTCGCGTCGTTGCGGTACTCGTCGGCCTTGAGCTTGGAGGCCTCGCCGATGAGTCCGGCGGCGTCGGCGTTGGTCGACCAGCCCACGAGCTCGTAGCCGCTGCGGAACGGGTCGGCGGCAGCGTTGTCGTGGCGGCCGTCGGTGCCCACGAGGTCGCTCGGCAGCGCCACGGTCGTCTGGCCAGTGCGGTAGGTGCGCCAGATGCTGCGGCCGTCATCGCTGATCGTCCAGCCAGCCGGCGCGGTGAAGCTGCCCTTGGTCGTGTCCGGATCGAGGTTCAGCGTGAGCGTGTGGACGTCGGCCTCGTAGTACAGGTTGAGCACGAGGCTGACGGCGTTGCCGGTCACGCCCGCGAGCGTGCCGTGGTCGACGGTGACCCAGTCGGCATGCGACGCGTAGTAGTCGGCGGTGCCGAGCAGGCTGTCGCGGTACGTGTAGCCCTCGATGTCGCTGTCGAACGCACGCCACACGGTCGTGCCGTCGCGACGCACGGTCTCGCCCTCGTACTTGGCGTCGGCGAAGATCGTGTCGCCCACGTAGGCCTTGTAGTAGTAGGAGCTCACGAGCACGCGCTCGCCGTCGCCGGTGACCTTGTAGCGGTTCACGACGTACTTGACCTTCAGGGCGTCGTCGATCTGCGGCGGCGTCGGAGGCGTCGGGTTGTCCGGATCGTTCGGATCGGGCTTCGGGCCGTCCGGATCGGGGTTGTCCGGGTCGGTCGGGCCGGGCGTCGGGTTGTCCGGATCGGGGTTGATGGGCGGATTCGGATCCGGATCGGGATCCGGGTCGTACGGATCGGGATCGTCCGGGCCAAACGGATCGGGGTTGTCCGGGTCGGTCGGGTCATACGGGTCCGTCGGATCCGGGTCGATCGGGTTCGGGTCATCCGGGTCGATCGGCGTCGGGTCGGTCGGGTCGGTGTTGTTCCAGTAGCCGGCGTAGTAGAAGACGTAGATCGTCGTCTGATTGTCGGCGGTGATCACGGCGCGCTCGTAGCCGAAGGCGTCGATGGAGCTCGTGATCGTGGTCGGCACGCCGTCGATGACGATGGTGCGCGTCAGATACGGGCCGTACTTCAGGTGCGTGTAGCCCCTCCAGAACTCGACGTCGGCAGCCGTCGTGATCTTGTTCGGGTTCAGGCGGCCCAGGCGGTCGACGAAGGTCTCGGAGTCGTGCGGCGTGAGGTTGTCACGCTCGGCCACGGTCCAGGTCAGGCCCACGTCCTTGGCCTTCTCGAACAGCTCGGTCTTGGCGATATGCGCCTCGCCGTCATGGTTGACCTTCACGTGCACGACCTTGACGTCAGCGGGCTGGGCCTTCCACACGGCCTCGAGCACCTTGTTGGCGCCCCAGATGTAGGAGATCGGGTCGAAGGTGCCGTCGGCCTTGATGTCGTAGACGGTACCGGTCTCGGGGTCGAGCCAGCCGATGAGGTCGTAGCCGGTCTTCTTGACCTTGTCGGCACCCAGCGGCGTGAAGTTGTGCTTGTACCACACGGTGCGGTCCACGTTCTCGGCCTTCGTGCCGTCGGGCTCGGTGATCTCGCCGCCGAGGCTCTTGTAGGTGAGCGTGTAGCTGTCGATCGTGTAGTAGAGCTTGAGGATGAGCGCACCCTCGGCGGTGTACTGGGCGTCCAGGGCGATGCCGGTGATGCGGCCCGTGGCGCTCGTGGCGTACAGCTGCGCCACGGTCGAGTTCTCCGGCAGGTTCTTGCTGAAGCTCGGATCGTAGGTGAAGCCGGTGATGACGCCAGCCAGTGCCTTGTACAGCCAGCCGATCTCGGGGTCGACGTTGCCGATGCCATCGAACAGCGCGTCGACGCGCACGTACTGGCCGGCGGTGCCGTTGTGCTCGGTGCGGTCGACGAGCTTGGGCAGCTGCAGCGCGCCGTCGTCGTTCACGTCGACGGTGTAGCGCTCGACGAAGAACTTCGTACCGTTGGGGATGGCGCGCAGGTACAGGTACAGCAGCGTCTTGTCGATGCCGGCGGCGTCGGCGTCGTCACCCGTGGCGTTCAGGGTGCCAAACGGGTCGCCCAGCGCCACGCCCGCGCCGAGGATGGCGTCGTAGTCGCTCGGCAGCACGAGCTCGTAGCCGGCCGGGATGGTGATGGCGTCGAGCCAGGCGTAGATCTTCGTGTGGTCGTCGCCAAAGTATTCGCCCGGCTTGCCCGGCGTGCGGTAGTCGAGCCAGTTGCCGGTGAGACCCGTGCGCTCGTAGACGGTGAGCTCTTCGAGCGAGCCGTCGCCCTGCTTGACGTAGACGATGACCTTGTAGTCGCTCTCGACGGCCTTCCACACGGCGTACAGCGTCGTCTCGTGGTTGGGCATCGAGAAGCCGAGGGTCTCGCCCGCGAGCTTGATGAGGCTGGCGTTCTTCTTGATCCACTCGTTGGCGGCCGCGCCGGTCAGGTTGCTCGGGATGACGGTGTTGCCGTCGACGTCGACGATGGAGCCGTCGATGCTCTCGTACCAGCCGTACAGCTCGTAGCCCGGGCGGATGCCGGCGGTGGCGTTGGGCAGCGTGACCTTCTCGGCGCTGTGGTAGATGTCGGTCGACGGGTCGTCGCCACGCCACCAGGCGCCGTTGTCGTACGGGTCGTTCACGTTGGCGCCGGTGCCGGTCGCGTCCGTGCCGAGCTCGAAGTTGAGCTGCTGGCGGTCGGCCAGGTAGTACAGGTGCAGCTCCATGGTGCCATCGGCCAGGATGGTACCGGTGAGCTTCTGGTCGGCGTAGTCACCGAAGGTGTAGCCGGCGATGAGGTCGGCATGGCTCACGCCCAGGGCGTCCAGCCAGCTGCCGAGCTCGAAGGTGCGGCCCGTGGCCTCGTCGATGAACTGGCCGGTCTTGCCGGTGCCGATGGTGAAGAACAGCTCGCCGGATGCGTCCTTGATGTCGTAGATGTCGCCGTCGCCCTGCACCAGGTGGTGGAAGACCTTGAACGGCGTGTCGGTGTCGGGCACGAAGACCAGGACGATCTTCGGGTCGCCCAGCGGCATGCCGGCGATCTCGGTGATCCAGCCCGTCGTCACGATCTTGGCGCTGTAGTCCACGCCCAGGACGGTGGCGTCGGCCGGCGTGTCGGTGCCGCCCTTGCTCGCGTCGCGGTACAGGTGGTAGCCGGGGATGCCGGGCACGTGCCAGTTGTTGACGTCCTCGGGGCCGGTCATGACGCGGCTCTCGTACAGCGGAATCATCGTGCCGGTGCCGTCGTCGACCATCTTGACGCGCATGCGCTCAACGCCGTCGACGTCGGTGTAGGTCTCGTACACGATGCTCCTGGCAACAGGCGTCTCCGGGTCGATGAAGCTGACCTCGTCACCCGCGTAGCCCTTGAACTCGAGCGTCGTGAGCTTGTCGGCCTGCGTGCCGCCGGTGATCTGGTAGCGGTCCACGGTGAAGGTGATCTGCTTGGCGCGCCACACGGCGTACAGGTTCGTGACGCCCTGCGGCATCTTGAACTCGCCGCCGGCCGGGATGAACAGGCGGTTCACGCCGTACGGGTCCATCGTCTGCTGCTGCGACAGCCAGGCCGCGGCGGTGACGGAGTTGGCGCCCATGAGGTTGGTGAACAGCGCGAAGTCGGGGCCGGAGTACCAGCCGACGAGCTCGTAGCCGTTGCGGCTCGCGGCGTCGCGGCCCGGCAGCGTGATGGTCTTGCCGACCTTGTAGTTGCCGGAGATGTTGGCGCTGCCGCTCATCCAGTTGCGCTTGTCCATGTCGGTCGACGTGGCGGCGTCGCCCAGGAACAGGTTCAGCGGCAGCTCGTCGGCGATGTAGTACAGCGTGAACTCGGTGAGGCCCGTGCCCGCGATCTTGGCGGCGAGGCTCGTCTGCAGGTTCGTGCCCGGAACGGTGCCGTCGGAGTTCGGATGGAACATGAAGCCGGTGAAGTCGTACGGGAACTCGGTGCCCTCGCCCGCGATGTAGGACAGCCACAGCACGTTGCCCTTCATCTCGCCGCGGATCGTGTTCTTCTTGTTCTGGTAGGCCAGGCCGATGTCGGAGGGCTGCACCTCGGAGTCGGTCTCGCCCAGGCGCATCTCGACGAGCACCTCGAAGGTGTTGCCGTCACCGTCGACGAAGACGTGATGCACCTTGTACTGGGTGTCGGTGTTGGCCTGGTAGTAGACCTTGAAGGTCGTCGGGTTGTTCGGGTCACCGTTGATGATGGCGGCCAGGATCGAGTCGATGTTGTCGAGGTCGAGCGTGTAGCCGCGGAAGTCGTAGGTGCGACCGTTGTCGGAGAACGTCGCGTTGGTCGGCAGCGCGTAGATGGCCTTGAGGCCCTTCACGGTCGTGCCGTCGGTCTCGTACTCGCGCAGATCGAAGGTGTCGCCGGTGGCGTACTTGAAGGCCACGTTGGCGTTCGTGTACTCGAGCGTGGCGTTGCCCTTCGAGTCGACCTTGTAGTACTGCACGCGGTAGTTGGACTCCTCGGCAACCCACACGGCCCACAGGAAGTACTCGCCATCCTGGTCGACGTTCGGGCAGGTGAAGAGGCTGCCCGCGGCGAAGAAGTCCGGGTCGGCGTCGGCGAGCATCTTGTTGTACCGCTCGATGGAGGCGGCGCCCTTGACGTCGATGTAGGTGTCGGCGGCGTACCAGCCCATGAGCTTGTAGCCCGGGCGCTTGGCAGCAGCGCTACCCGGCAGGTAGAGCTGCTGGCCGGAGGAGACCTGCAGGCTGCCGGTCTGGACGAAGCCGTTACCGGCGCCGTTGTAGCTCTTGATCCAGGTGGCATCCGAGTAGGTGTTGCCGTTGAGGATGAGACCCAGGCGGAAGGTGTCGGGGATGTAGTAGAGCTTGAGCACCGTGGAGCCGTCGCCCTCGATCATCTTGTACTGGTCGGAGGTGAAGCTCACGTCGTTGATCGTGAAAGTGCCCGGCGCGAAGTGGTAACCGATGATCTGGCCGTCGAAGTAGTAGGCGCCGTCGCACAGCTCGGTCGGGACGATGGTGTTGCCGTCGGCATCCACGTACGGGCCGACGGGCAGCCAGTTGCCGCTGCCATCCTTATGGGCGTCAGCCGCGGCGTAGGCACCGGTCAGACCCATCGGATGCTCGTCGTTCTCGTTGCCGTCGTGGCGGATCACGAGGTTGGTGCCGTCGGCGTTCTTGATCGGGGTCGCGACGCCCTCGCCGGACACCTGCCAGAACTCGACGGTGTAGGCCACGCGCACGCTCACGTAGTAGATCTTGAGCGTCGTGGAGCCGTCACCGGCCACGCTCGGGATCTCGACGACCTCGGCGTAGTTCTCGGTGCCAAACGGCATGTTGAAGCCCTCGAAGTACTCGTAGCCCTTGAGCAGCGGGAACGCCGCGTACTGGTCGGGCGTGATGTACTTGAGCATCTCGCGGGTGAAGGCGCCCTCGGTCGTGGCGTTCTGCGTCGTCGTGTACACCGGGTCGGTGTCGACGCGCAGCACGTTGGTGAGCACGCGGCTGCCGTCGGGGTTGCTCGTGTAGTCGCACACGACGCGGTAGTGCTCGACGGTCACGGTCGTGGCCGACGGGCCCCACACGGCGTACAGCGTCTGCGGGGTGGTCGTGCCCACCGTGTAGCTGCTGGTGAACAGCGAATCCGCCCAGTTGTCGCCGAGCAGCGCCTTCAGGCCGTCCAGGTCACGGCTCGCGTTCGCGCTCCAGGCATCCAGGTTGGCCTTGTCGGTCGTCCAGCCAAGCAGCGTGTAGCCCGTGCGCGTGATGTTCTCGCCGCGCGGGATGTTGATGACCTGGCCGGTCGTGTACTGCACGGTGGCCGAGGAGCTGAACGTGTCGCTGCCCGCGGTCCAGGTGCCGGCCTCCGGCGAGAAGATGACCTCGCGCGGCGCCGGGATGTAGAACATGCGCAGCGTGAGCATGTTGTTCGGGTCGCCCATGATCATGCCGGAGTACGTGGAGCTCCACGAGGTGTCGCTCGTGATGGTGATGGTGCGGTTCACGATCTCGCCGTTGACGGTCGTGGCGTAGGTGTAGTCGTAGCTGTTGCCGGTGTAGCGCCACGTCGAGGCGGCCGCGCTGATGTAGCCCTCGATGTCCTTCCACATCCACGACAGCGAGGTGTAGTTCGTCGTGAGGTCCTCGACCGGCGCATCGGCCATGGTCGTGTCGAGCACGCCCGGCGCGTTGTTGATGCCGGCGGTGTTCGCGTTGGCGATGAGGCCCGCGGTGCCGTTGAGCGTGACGGTCGGGGCGACGGCCTCGTCGAACTTCATCGGCTTGCCGGTGATGGCATCCCAGTACCAGTACTCGACCGTGTACTTGGAGCCGCCGGGCACGGCCACGTAGTAGAGCGTGAGCGTCATGCGGCCGTCAGCCGTGACCTCGCCCTCGAGCTTGGCGTTGCCGTAGACCGTGGAGTAGGTCTCGTCGGTGATGAGCGTGTAGCCCGCGCGATGCGGCTGCAGATGTCCGTGCAGGCCCTGCACCATCGAGCTGTAGAAGCCCACGGTCTGGCCGGTCGGGGCCTGCAGCAGCGTCTCGTCGTCGGCATCGATGTAGGCCGGCTTGGTCTGGCGCTGGCCGGACGGGTCGGTGTAGCTCGTCGCGCGCTCGAATTCCTTGTCGCGGATGACCTTGCCACCCTCGACGCGGTACACCTTGACGATGTAGGGGCTCGGCAGGGCCTTCCACACAGCCCACAGCCTCACGATGCCGAAGCCCTCGTAGTCGAGCTCGGTCTCGTTGGCCGGGACGTTCCAGCGGGCGCCCGGAGCGATGAGCGCGCTGTAGTCGCCGCTCGCAGTCGCCGCGTCGCGGATGGCCTCGCTCGTCGCCCAGCCGGCCAGCTCGTAGCCGTCGCGGGTGACGTTGCCCTTCGTCGGCACGTTCACGTCCTGCATCGTGTAGACGCGGTTGAGCGTGCCGTCGAACATGCCGTCGTCGCGGTTGAGGTTGTTGAGCGTCCAGTCGCCGTCGCCGAGCTCGAACACGAGGTCCTGCTTCTTCGCGTCGAAGTACAGGCTGATCACGGTGGAGCTGTCGCCCTCGACGCGGCCCACGTTGTGGAAGCTCGACAGGTCGACGGCATAGGCGAAGCCGGGGATGTTGTTGCGCACGATGAAGTAGTTCACGCCGTCGTACACGACATGGTCATCGGTCGGGTTGTAGGGGATGCCCAGCGCGTCGAGCACGTCGGTCGTGACCGCGCGGCATACCTCGCCGGCGGTGGCGCGCACGATGATTAGCCAGCTGCCCAGCTCCTCCTTCGGCACGACGTTGCCGTTCTCGCCGTCGAGCACCTCGCCGTCGGCGTTGCGCCACAGGCGGTTGCCGTTCTTGTCGACCTCGTAGGTCGTCGACTTGTCCGGCAGGACGATGTAGCGGTTGACCGTGTACTCCACGCCGTCGGGGATGGCGGTGAAGAACAGGTACAGCACGTTGCCGGACACCTTGTCGAGCACGAGCGAGTTCACGGAGTTGAGGGTGGGCAGCGTCTTGTCAAAGCCCCTGATGGTCTCGTTGCCGGTGAGAACCAGGTTCGGGTTGAAGGCATAGCCCAGAGGCGCGGTGATCTTGTAGCTGTCACCCAGTGCCTCGGTCTGCCTATTGCCGCCCACGCCCCATGCGCGGAAGGGATTGCTCGGGTCATTGAAGTCGATGGTGTCACCGAAGACGCCCGTCAGCAGGCCATCGTCGTCGGCCTCCTCGAACTCGATCTCGACGCGCTCGAGCGAGCCGTCGCCGTTCTGCTTCCACACCTCGACGGTGTAGGTCGCGGGGATGGCGCGCCACACCGCGTGCAGCGTGTACACGTAGTCGGTGCCGATGAGCTGCAGGAACTCGGAGTCGATGTCGAGCTCGGGCATCACGAAGTCGCTGCCCGGGACGAAGAAGCCGCTCGTGGTCTGCGTCGGGTCGCTCAGGCGGTCGGCGATCTCGATGGAGGTCGTGCCGGAGACGTCGGTGCCCTCGTTGGTGATGTACCAACCGACGAAGGTGTAGCCGGTACGGTTGAGGTCGCCGGTGGTCGGCAGGGTCGTCTTGCTGCCGGTCTGCATGTCGCGCGGGCCGCGGTCGCCCTCGAAGGTGTCGGCCCAGTCGCCATCGCCGAGGTCGAACGCGAGCTTGCGGTCATCGGCCACGTAGTAGAGCTTGAGCACCGTGGTGCCGTCGCCGCGCACGTACAGCTCGTAGGTCTGCGACTTCACGGTGGTGAGCGTGCCGTTGATCCAGATCTGCGCCTCGGGCGCGTAGGTGTAGCCCGGGTGACCGTTCTCGGCGGGGATGAAGGTGCTCGGGTCGGTCGTGACCATCGTGCCGGCGGTCACGCCCGTGACGGTCTGCGGGTCGCCGTCGGCGAGCTTGGCGTTGTGCTGGCCGTCGACGAGCCAGTGCTCGACCTTGAAGCTCGAGCCGTTCTCGATGGCCTCGAAGTACATGCGCAGCACGAGGCTGCCGTCGCCCGCGACGATGCCGGTGAGCACCTCGAGCGGGTCGGACTTGTACTGGTAGCCGGCCGGGGCCAGGATGCCAACGTTACCGGCGAGCACGGTCTCGCCCGCGTTCGCGAGCAGCTGCAGCGTGCGCCACGTGTCAGTGGACGCGCCGTTGTTGTTGAACTCGCCGCCGTAGTTGGTCGTGTCGAAGAGCACGGGGTCGGTCACGGGGCTCGCAGGGTTACCGGTGTTGTAGACCCAGCGCTCGACCTTGAACAGCATGTTCGGGTCGGCCTCGTAGTACAGACGCAGCGTCAGGCTGCCGTCGGCCACGACCACGCCGCTCTCGACGGAGAGCTCGTAGTTGGGCAGGTAGTGGTAGCCCAGCCAGTCGGTGAAGAAGTGCTCGAGGCCGCCGTCGAGCTTCGTGCCGGCCATGTCGACGCCGGCGATGTAGTAGCTGGCGGTCGCGTCATCGTAGAGCACCTTGACGCGCGAGTTGGCGGGAGCCGACAGCTTCACGGTCTCGGTCGGGGTGTTGACGTCCCAGTTGATGGTGCCGTCGTCGTTGATCGTCACGACGTGGCCCTCGATCACCTTGTAGCGCACGACGGTGAAGTTCACGTCGTCGATGACGAAGCGCGCGGTGAAGGTGTGGCCGTTGTAGCTCATGTAGGAGCCGTCGATGTGCTGCGGGAAGAAGGTCGAGCCCATGAGCGAGGTGCCCTGCGGCACGCTCGTCCAGGCATCGGAGCCATCGATGGCGGCGCCGTTGGCGGCGATCCACAGACCGTCGTCGCGCACCCAGTGGCTGAAGCGGTAGCCGGGCTTGGGCGTGGCGTACACGGCCTGCGGGTGACCGGTCACCGGCGCGAAGCTGTCATGCTCGAGCGAGACGGAACCGCCGTTGCTCGGCGCGAAGTTGTAGTCGATGACGATGTCGGTCTTCTCGCGGAAGATCGCGTAGTAGTAGACGACGTCGCCGGCCTTCAGGCCCTCGGCGGGAAGCGTCGGGACGAAGGTGAGGTCGGTCGACAGCGGCGGGATGCCACCCTCGATGTCGGCCAGCGAGTGCGCGAACCAGCCGAGGAAGTCATAGCCGTCGGGCACGGTCACGGTCGAGCCGTTCGGGCGGCCCGCCGCGCCGGCGGCGATGAGCTCGAAGGTCGGCTCGGTGGAGCCGTAGTCGCCGTTGCCGTACGGGTCATTGCCGGTGTGCGGCAGGTTGATGACCTGGTAGCCGATGGTGGCCACGTTACGCGGGTCGAGCAGGTAGTACAGGTCGAGCACGAGGGCGTCGGCGCCGCGGCCGATGATGCCCGTGGCGGTCTGCGCGCTGATGTCCTGCGCGTACAGCCAGTTGAAGCCATCGGCGGAGAGGTACGACACGATGCGGTCGTTGGCGTCGTAGTAGCCGTCGAGCACGATGTTGCCCGCGTCGTCGATCTGGTAGATGTGCCACTTGCGCACGGTCTGGCCGCCCTCGACCACGTCCTCGGCGCGCACGTCGACGCGCGTGCCGTACGGGCCGTCGAGCTGCTCGGTCAGCTTGAGGTCGAAGCTCAGCGAGCCGTCGGTCTTCTGGAAGTAGTGGTTGACGGTGAACTCGATGTGCGGCAGCGGCTTGATGACGGCCGTGTAGGTGTGACCGCCCTTGGTCGGGTCAGCCGGATCGTAGAAGATCTGGGCGCCCGGGTTCAGGCCGGCACCGTAGCGCGGCGGCATGAAGTCGTTGAGCGACGGGCCCACGCCGGTGATGAGGTTGTCGAAGTCGCCGTCGACGGCCCAGCCGATGACCTCGTAGCCCGGCAGCAGGCGCACGTTCGTGCCCTGGGCGGTGCCGGTCGACGGGGCGATCGTCTCCTTGTCGCGGCTCAGCCACGCATGGTCGGGATCGTCGACCTCGTACTTGATGGTGACGTCCTGGTCCTCGGCGAAGATCGCGTAGTAGGTGGCGTCCACCCACACGCCCGAGGAGCCGGCCGGCGCCACGAAGGTCGGGGTCTCGCACACGACGACGCCATGCACGTCGACCCAGTGCAGGAAGTGATAACCGGTGCGCGCGACAGCGGTGATGCTGATCGGCGTGTCCTGGATCTTGAGCGTGGAGTCCTCGGGCAGCCAGCCGCGGGTCTCGCCCGTGATGCCGCTCACGCGGAACTGCAGCGTGTCGTACCACTTCTGGTACATCGAGCCGTCGGGCTGCACGGCCGGGTTGATGACCATGTCGACGGTGCCCAGGTTGCCGTGCCACCACTCGTCCTTGAAGCCGGAGACCTTGACCACGCGATGGCCCTCGGCGTCGTCGTAGTACCAGCCCTGCAGGCCGTGCCAGTAGCACCAGCCGTTGCCGACCTTGCCGTCGGCACCGCAGCCGGGATCATGCGTCGTCTTGTAGCCGTAGTCGGAGACGATGTAGCCGGCGCCGGTCGTGTTCGTGGCCTCGGCCTTGAAGGTGAGCTGGGCGAGGTTCTCGGCCCAGTAGGCGACGAGCGTGGCGCCCAGGCGCGGAACGGCGAACTCGTCGGAGCTGTGCTCGCCCACCTTGTAGAGCTTGCCGTCGTACATCCATCCGGCCAGGTAGTAGCCGGCCTTGGTCAGCGTCGAGCTGAACGGCAGCGTGATGTGCTCGTACGGGATCGCCTCGCGGTCTTCTGTCGCGGTGGAGCCCGGCGTCGGGGTGCCGCCGTTGACGTCGAAGTGGATGATGACCGGCTTGCGCACCCAGTTGGCGGTGAGCTCGAGGTCGCCGCGCGTCATGTAGGCGTTCACGACTTCCTCGACGGTCTGGTAGAAGCTGCCGTCGTTGCCGACCCAGCCATCGAACATGTAGTCCGGGTTGTTGGAGCGCGGCATGCTGCGCACCAGGGCGCCCTTGCCGTCGCCGTAGTCAAGCGGCGTAGTGAAGGTCGGGTCGAGCGGGCCACCGAGCGTCTTGAAGTCGACGAGGTGATCCTTCTCGGCGCGCAGCTTGATCTGGTAGATGGAGTCCTCGGCCCAGTCGCCGTACTCGCCGGGCTGGTACACGAGCGTGTGCAGGCGCTCCCAGATCGGGCGCACGATGGTGTTGCCGTATACGGTGATGGAGGAAATCTCGCCCTCTTCGGGGAAGGTACCGGTGATCTTCGTGCCGTCGGGCAGCGTCACCTCGTAGTTCCAGCCGGCGAAGACGTAGTAGGCGTTGAGGTCGGGATACTCGTTGGCGCGCAGGCGCAGGTCCTCGGAGCTCGGATGACCCAGGTACGGCACGTTCTGCGTGAGCTGCGGGTCGCCCTCGTTCAAGACGTTGCCGCTCTTGTCGGTGAGCACGCCGCCGTAGTTGTCGCCGGAGACCAGGAAGGTCACGGTGAAGCTGCGCACACGCCACACGGCGTAGAGCTGCACGGAGTCACCGTAGGGCACGGTGGCCAGCGTCTCGGGGCCGAACAGCGCTTGGTTCTCGTAGAACTTGCCGTGCTTGCTCAGGATGTCGGCCTCGATGTTGTCCGTCTTCCAGTCCTTCGCGTACGGGCTCTGGGCGATCGTGGCCCAGCCCACGAACTCGTAGCCGATGGCGTTGTACTGGTTGGGAGCCAGCGGCAGCACGGTCTCGTAGGCCATGACCTGGCTCGGCATCTCGCCGGTGTTGAAGTCGACGCCGGAAAGCTCCGAAGCGTTGGGCTGCGGCGGGTCGTTGCGATCGAACTCGATCGTGAAGTCGCCTTCCTTCCAGATGGCCACGAGGAACAGGTCGCCGGTCAGGTCGTAGCCCGACAGGTCGGCGGCCGTCACGATGTTGCCGTCCTTGTCGCGGAAGAAGTACGGCGTGCCGTCGGCGTTGGTCTGGTACATCGCATGGCCCTCGGCGTCGCGCTTGACGCTGCCGTCCTCCATGAGGGCGAGCGCCCAGCCGAGGAACGCGTAGGCGATTTCCTTGCCGTCGCGCTCGACGACGACGGAGCGCGGCAGGCCGTTGGCCATGCCGTCATAGGCGGGGATGGGCTGTCCGGCAACCGCGTGCGTGAAGCGGGTCTTGCCCTCTTCGCCGCTGCCGTGGCCGGCCAGATGGCCGTGATCCTCGTAGAAGTCACCGAAGGTGCCCTCGAAGTACCACACCTCGTTGGCGTCGGTCCAGTAGGCGGTGAACACGGTGTTGCCCTCGAGCGCGTACTCGGCGATCTCGCTCGGCAGCAGCGTGAGCTCCTTGACCGACGTGGTGCCGTCCTCGGCCACGAGCGTGACGCGGGCGATCCAGTAGGCCAGGGCCTTCTTGTACTCGGGCGTGATGATGATGGCGTCGTAGTCGACCGGCTCGCCGGTGTAGACGCTCTGCGTCGTCTGGCCGGTGATCTTGCCGCCCGTGACCTCGTCATAGCTCTCGAACTTGGCGGTCACCTTCTTGCCGGACCACACGGCCGTGAACAGCACGTAGGAGCCGTCGAGGTTCGAGAAGTCCTGGTACCAGCCGGCCTCGTACTCGCCGTCCTTGCTCTCGCCCCAGCCGTTCGTGCCGGTGACGTTCCACTTGAGGAAGTCGTAGCTCGGGCGGAAGAAGCGCGAGTTGGCGTCGAAGAGCTCGCCGAAGCTGACCTGGACCGCGAAGTACGGCTTGCCGCTCGCGTCGTAGTTGAGGTAGACGTCGCTGGCGTACTGGCCGAGCACGTCGTAGGCAAAGGTGCTGCCGATGGTGACCTCGCCGGTGTCCTGGTCGATGGCGGCGTCGCCGGGAACGAAGACCACGGTGTACCTAATCGGCTCCCACAGCGGGGTGAGCGTCACGTCGTGGTTCGGCATGACGAAGTCCTCGCCAAAGCCGATGTTCTGCCAATCGCCCATCGAATCCAGGTAGCGCCAGCCGACGAAGTTGTAGCCGTTACGGTGCGCACCATGCGTCTTGTCCTTGGCCAGCGTCGTCACGTTCGTGCCGGTCTGGTGCAGGATGTCGTTGTCCTCGTCGTCGATGTAGCCGAGGAAGCGGTCATCGTTGAAGTCCTCCTGGCCGTCCAGGTTGTAGTGCACCTTGTGGCCCACGTTGACCCACACGGCGTACAGCGTGACGACGAGGTTCTTGCCGTCCGGCAGGTTGATGACGGTGGCGGCGTCCTCGTACAGCGTCAGGTTGTCAGCGGCCAGCGCGTCGTTGAGCTCGTCCATCGTCATGAAGGCGGGCAGCTGCTGCTTGGTCCAGCCCATGAACTTGAAGCCGTCGCGCTTGACGCGGTCGGCGTTCGGGGTCAGGGTGACGACCTCGTCAAAGGCGACGAGCTGGTCGGGCAGCTTGCCCTCGGTCGCCTCGTTGGAGTCGAAGATGATGGTGTACTGCTGGTACACGAACTTGGCGTAGAAGGTCAGGCCGTCGAGCCATGCCTCGTCGGCGTTCTTCTGCGGGACGAACTTCTCGGTCGTGGCGACGAGCTTGCCGTTGGCGTCGTACCAGCCCATGAACTGGTAGCCCGGGGCAGACACGGCCGTCGAACCGGTCGGCACGCCATCGGAAGCCGAGATGTCCACGTCGCGCGGGTTGGTGACGGTGCCGCCCTCGCCGTCCACCAGGTAGTGGATGGTGGCGTTGCCGGGCACGAACCACGCGTACAGGATGATGTCCGTGATCTCCTCGTTGAGCAGGAAGTCGCAGATCTTGGTCGTGTCGTAGATGCGCTGACCCTTCGGGCCGTCGGCGGGCGCCGTGTCGGAGTTGTCGGCGGTGTACCAGTTGTTGAACGCGTAGCCCGGCCAGATCGGATCGTCCGCGGGGATCAGGTGATCGTCATCCCAGTGGAAGATCTGCACGCCGATGTAGGTGCCGCCGCCGGTCGCGTAGTGCACGCGGTACTCGCGCTGCGTCCACACGGCGTACAGCGTCATGTCGTTCTCGGGCATCTCGAACTCGGTCCACAGGTTGCCGTCCTCGTCGAAGCCGGGGTAGGCGACGATGTGGTTCTCGGCGTTCTCGACCGAAGTGGCCCAGCCCTCGAACATGTAGCCGGCACGCAGCAGCGCCTCGGCCGTCGGCACGTTCACGATCTCGCCCGCGCCCACGGTGAGCTTGACGGGCAGGTCGTCGCCCTGGCGCTCGTAGCCGAAGTCGTAGTCGGGCTTCCACTCGCCGCCGCCCAGCAGGTCGTAGGTCAGCGTGAAGGGCTTGTACCACTTGGCGGTGAAGACGACGGTGTACTCGTCGTCGCCGATCCTGCCGAGCACGTCGATCGGATCGTCGCGCCACTCGTCGTACGGGATGAGCAGCTTCTCGCCCATGTCGTTGCCGTCATGGTCGAGCGCCGTGCGGATCCAGCCGACGAAGGTCCAGCCCTCGTCGCCGGTGGGGATGCCGTCCTCGGTCATCGTGCCGTGGAACTGGTAGCGCTCGCCGGTCGCGCCCGCGGGGAGCTCCGTGTACATCGTCTCGAAGCCGGTGGTCGTGATGTACGGATCGAAGGTGCCGTGGTTGCCGGGCAGGTAGACGACGACGCGCGGGCCGCCCCACACGGCGGTGAACACGGTGTCGCCCCAGATCTTGACGGTGGACGGATCGGACGTGCTGCCGGTCTCGACATGGTTGCCGCCCATCTTCATCTCGTAGGTCCAGCCGACGAGCTGGTAGCCCTCGCGCTCGGCCTTGAAGCCGCTCATGTCGGGCGTGTCGCCGTTCTTGACTTCCTGCGGGTTGGCGATGCCCTCGAAGGTGCCGCCCTCGCCTGCATCGAAGGTGACGTTGTGCGGCAGAGCGGTCCACACGGCGGTGAGCGTGATGATCTCGCCGGCGGTCTTGGTCAGGTTGAGCACGCCTTCCATGTCCTCGAAGGTGTAGGTCACGCCGTTGATCTTCGTGGTCCAGTGGTAGAACGCGTAGCCCTCGCGGGTCATGGTGTTGGCCGGCAGGTACAGCGTGCGGTCGAAGCTGGCCGTCACGTCGACCATGTCCTCAGCGCCCTCGACGTCGGGCGCACCCGGCTGGAAGCGGATGATGTAGTCGATGGGCACCCAGTGCGCGTACAGCGTCACGTCGCCGCCGGGCATCCAGAAGATGCTGCCGGGCTCGATCAGGTCGTCGCCGTTGGGCGTCGTGACCCAGCCGTCCATCGTGTAGCCCTCGCGCACGAAGGTCATCACGTCGGGCAGGCGCATCGAGCTGCCGGCGGTCATCGTGTAGACCACGTTGCCGGACACGTCGTAGCTCACGGGCGGGTTGGCCACGCCGTCCCACGGGTTGGGGTTGCCGCCGTTGGAGTTGAGCGTCAGCTTGAAGTCGAGGCCCTTCCAGGTGGCGTACAGCGTGATGACTCCGCCGTTGATGGTCGTCAGGTTGTAGATCTGCGCGCCATCGGCGTAGTGCACGCCACTGCCGTCGGCTCGCGTGCACCAGCCGTCGAAGACGTAGCCCACGCGGGCCATCTGGCCCTCGACGAGCGGCAAGTTGCGAGCCTCGCCGATGTTGACCTCGATGGCCTCCATGCGGCCGATGCCGCCGTTGACGACGAACTCGATGATGTAGCTGTTGGGAGCGAACACCGCGTAGTAGATGGCGTGGTCCTCATCGCCCCAGTACTGGCCCGTCGTGTTGTACTCGCCCTTGGTCGGCGCGAACTCGAGCGACGTGGACAGCAGCTTGCCGGCCGCGTCGTACCAGCCCACGAAGTGGAAGCCGGTGCCGGCCTTGGCCGTGGAGCCCTGCGCAGCCAGCGGGCTGATAATGAAGATCGTCTCTTCCTTCGGGTTCACGGATCCGCCGGCGGTCTCGGTGAAGGTGCCGTCCTCGTTGCGGATGGCGGGCACGTACTTGATGACGCCCTCGTTCTCGCGCCACTTGGCGTACAGCGTCACGCCGTCGGCCAGCGCGTCGATGTAGCTCAGCTTGATGTAGCGGGCCAGGTCGGCGAACGGGACGGTGTAGGAGATCTTGTCGAGCGTCGGGTCGAACTTCGGGTCGTTCGGGTTGACGACGTACCAGCCGTCGAAGGTGTAGCCGTCCTTCTTGGGCTCGGTCACGCCCGCCAGCACGTTGCGGTCGGCCCACGCCACGCCACGCTTGTCGGGCACGGCCGTGCCGCCGTTGCTGTTGAAGTGGATGACGTAGGTGTACTTCTCCCAGACGGCGTAGATCACGAGGCCGTAGTGCGCGAGCACGTTCTCGCCCGGCTGCCACATGACCTCGCCGGTCGGCTTGTCGGTCCAGCCGAGGAACTTGAAGCCCTCGCGCTCCATGAGGCCGTCCACGTGGGCGTTGCCGTCAGCGTCGATGGTACCCGGAAGCAGCACGGCATTGCCGGTGAGTTGCGTGGCGGTGGCGAGAACCTCGCCAGGCGTCATGCTAAAGTCGCCGGCTGCATCCGGGTTGGTGAGAGTGCCGTCGGGGTTGAGGATGAACCCGCCACCATTGGGGTCGAGGTAAACCGTAACCTCCGAGGCGCGCCACATGGCGATGAAGGTGTAGCTCTGATCGATGATTTCGGCCGGGAACGGGGTCTTGGCGATGATGACCAGTCCGGTCGAGTCGGTGACGTCGTAGCTATAGCGCGTGTTGCCGTCCTTGTCGGTCCACTTCCAGCCGAGGAACTCGTAGCCCGGCGTGCCCTTGGGCTTGTTGATGTTCTTCGGGTTGGACTGCGCGGTGTCGAAGAAGGTCGGGTCGTAGCTGCTGCCGGCCTGCTGGTCGCCAAACGCGGGCACGTAGCTCGGATGGCCCTCGAGGCTCGGCTCAAGATCCCAGAAGTAGGTCTTGTTGTCGACGGCCGGGAAGATACCCTGCTCGCCCGGCTCGTACACGACGATGTACTTGCGGCCCGAGGTGAAGTGCGCGGAGAAGTGCGCGACGCCGGTGATGGCGATGCGCTTGACATCCTGCGTGATGCCGGTGTCGACCGTGCCGTCCTCGTGCGTGATCGTGTAGCGCCAGAAGCTCAGGTAGTATTCCTTGTCGATCTGGTCCTGGGTCTGGTTGAAGGTCGGCTCCTGGGCCGAGGACACGAAGCCCTCGTTCTTGACCTGCACGCCGTAGTACGGGTCGTAGCTCGGCGGCATGACGATCGTGGCCATGTTCTTGGACGTGTCGTCGATGTCGAAGGTGACGAAGTAGCTATCGACCTTCTCCCAGCGTGCGTACAGCACGATGTTGTCGCCGTCCTTGCCCAGATTGGTCACGATGGCGCCCACGCCGTTGGAATCCTGCGTGTACAGAATCGGGCCATACAGGCTCTTCGACCAACCCACGAAGCGGTAGCCGTTGCGCGTGAACTGGTTGGTGAGCAGCGTCTGCGGCACGTCGTAGGTGAAGGTCTGCACCGGCATGGTGCCCTTGGCCGTGTCGCTGCCGCGGTAGTAGGTCACGGTGTAGGTGGTCGGGGTCCAGCTATCGAAGAGGTAGATGACCTCGCCCTCGACCGTGGAGAGGTCGATGGTGAGCTTGCCGTTCTCGTCGAAGAGATGCAGGCCATCGCGCGTCACCCAGCCGGCGAAGATGTAACCCTCGCGCTCGAGAACCTTCTCGCCGGTGTCCGGGTCGGTGATGGAGCCGAGCGTGATCTCCACGCCGTAGGTCTTCTCCTGCTGGCTGGGCAGCGTGCCCTCGGCCAGCTGGTCGCCCTGCGGGTTGCGGCTCCAGTCGTAGTCGATGATGTACTTGATGGGCTCGAACACGGCCGTGAAGCTCTGCGACAGCGGCCACAGGCCCGTGTCGGGGCGCACGAGCTTGAGCAGCGCCTCGGTCGACAGCACGTCGTCGTTGCCGGTGATGTGCCAGCCCACGAAGCGGTAGCCGGCATCGGCGATGGCGCGTACGTTGTCCAGCGCCGGCGCGTTGCGCGTGTAGCCCTTGGTGATGCTGCCCGTCGCGTTGCCTTCGGCACCGGCGATGGCAACCTTGCCGCCCTTGCCGGCAATCCACGTCGCGGTGATGTCCTGCGGCTTCCACAGGGCGGTCAGCGTGATCGTAGCGCCGTGCGCGGCGAGGAAGTCGGCGATGTTGGCGCCCGGTGCCAGCTGACGCGGCGTCGTCGGGTCGCTCGGGTTCTCGGGCTCGTCGGTCATCCAGCCTAAGAACACGTAGCCATCGCGGTAGATGCCGGTGGTGTCGCCCGCGCTCGGCACGACGAAGTTCACGCCGAAGGTGGCGTTCTGGTCGGGCATGCTGCCCTGGCCGCCCTCGCCCGGATCGAAGGTGATCGTGTACTCGTTGGGGGCGAACACGGCCGTGAAGGTCGTCGTGTACCACTTGCCACCCAGGTAGGCCACGGCCTTGATCTGGTCGCCGGTCAGCACGTAGTTGGTGTAGGTGGCGTCGTCACGATCGTTGATCCAGTGCAGGAAGTGGTAGCCCTTCTTGGAGGGGGCCGCGACGGTAAAGCCGTTGGCCGCATCGCCGTTGGTCAGGCGCACGTCCAGGCTCGGCTTGGAGACGCTGCCGTAGTTGCTGTTGTTGGGAACGAAGCTGATCGTGATGTCGCCCTCGACCCACTCGGCGTACAGGCGCAGCACGTCACCCGTGTCGGCGGAGAGAGCCAGGTCGCGGAAGCGCATGGCGTTGGTGACCAGGTCGCTACCATCGGCAAAGGTCATGCGGTTGCCAGCGGCATCCAGCGCGTACCAGCCCTTCAGGCGGTAGCCGGGGTTCACGAGCTGCGAGGTGTTGGACGGAAGCAGGTTGGTGCCGGTGTAGGAGACGCCGGTCTTGTTCGGCAGCTTGTAGCTCGACTCCGGGGCGATGTACTCGACGGTGTAGCCGGTCTTCGGCGCCCACAGGGCGTAGAAGGTGTCGACGACCACGGTATCGGTGGCGCTCGCGTCAAACGGCAGGAACAGGCGCGTCGTCTGGTCGGTCTCGTTGAAGTAGATGCTGTACGTGCCACCAGTCACGGTGCCGTCGGAGTTGACGTGGCGCACGTAGAAGCTCCAGCCGATCAGGTTGTAGCCCGGGCGGTTGAAGTGCACGTAGCTGTCCATGTCGACGTTGTAGCCCAGCGCCGGGTCGTAGATGGACAGGCCGGAATCCTTGCCGTTGAACAGCGTGAAGGTGTCGCCCACCTTCATGCCGGAGATCTCGAGGTAACCGGTCGTGATGTCCTTGTCGCTTCCGACGTTGCTCTCGCTCGTGCCGCCGGTCACGCCGCCCTTCTCGTCGATGACGAACTTGACGATGACGTCGGCGTCCTTGTACCACTGCGCGTAGAAGGTGACTTCCTCGGCGTCGTCGTTGCCCACGTTGGGGGCCGTGTAACTGTCGCCGTAGGCGTATTCCTTGCCCTGCGTCGGGCGGCCGTGTTTGTCGGTCGCGGGGTTGGCCACGGTGTTCCAGTAGCGCAGCACGTAGCCGTCCATGGTGAAGACCGGGTACTCCTCGCCACTCGGGAATACGACCCACTTGCTCTTGTCATCCTTCTCGACGAAGGTGATGGTCTGACCACCCTCGAGGAAGACCTCGGGGATCTCGCCGGCGGCAGCCGGGTGCACGGCGTCGAAGCTCACGATCGTGCCGTACTTCCACTCCCAGGTGACGATGCCGTGGTCGGTGCCGCCATTGGTGTAGGCGTACAGCGTCTCGAGACTGCGCTTCGTGGAGGTGGTCGGCGTCACGGTCTTGACGGGCATGCCCTCGTAGACGCGGTTCTTGCCGCTGTCGTACTTCGGGTTGTCATCGTCGGTCGTAACCTCCGTGGCGATCCACGCGCCGTTATTGTGCGTCGGGATTTGCTTGATGAAGCCGTCGTTCTTGACGGTGAGCGAGGTGCCGTTGTCCGTGATGATGCGCTGGAGCTTATTGACGCCGTCAAAGGCACCCTTGGTGGTCACGTCATCGTCGATGGACCAACCACGGATGTTGATCTCCGTGAGCTTCGAGCAATCCTCGAAGATCTTGTTCACGCTGCGGCAGTCGTCCATGTAGATGCCCGAGCCGTCGAAGGTCTCGAGGTTCTCGAAGAATCCCGGCGGACGATTGTAGGCCGTCACGTAGCTCGAGCTCGTGGAGCGCGGATACGTGTAGTACGAGGTGTCCGTGTAGGTAACACCTGGATGCTTGGCCACATAGTCCTGCACGGAGGAAAGCGAGGTGTAGTTCCTGCCGTCGCTCGTCGTGTAGCGCGTGTTGAGCTTAGTGCTGAAGCTCTCGTAGCTGAAGTACTCGTTGCCATTGGACACGAGGTTGGGGCTGTTCGTATTACCAGTGTAGACGAGTTCGAGGTCCCTGAGGTGCAGCGTGGAGCTCCAGCTGAAGTTGACGTTGCCCGGCAGCGTGAAGCCAAGGTAGTAGGTGCCGGTCACCGTCGGGGTGAGCTTGTACCAGTTGGTAAGGCCGCCATTGCCGCTCGTGCGGTTCGTGTACAGCGCCTGGCCCAGGCATTGGTTAGTCCAACTACCCATCGCAATGCGGAAATTCACGTTGCTGTTGGAACCACGATTGTTCTGGTAGTTCCACTGGTTCATGCTGGAAGCATCCCAGTAATAGGTCATGTGCAGGTAATACGTCTCACCAGCGCGCAGATTGCCAATGTTGAGCCAGGCAGCGCCATCGCCATTGTTGTCGTAGAAGTTGAAATCAACGGCGTTGCTGGCGGGGTTGGAAATGCTGATGTAGTTGAAGCCCGAATTGCCCCAATTGGCCTTGTCGAGCAGGCCGTCGGCCAGGAAGTCGTGATTGCCCGCGAACCACTGGTTGAGCGTCATCGCGCGCCAGCCGCCGATGGTGGCCACGTGCTTGACGACGCCAGCCGGCACAATCTTCTCCCACGGCAACTTGGTCGTGGCGCGATCCAGGTCGACGGTCAGGTCTTCGGGCGGATAGCCCTCGTCAGCACCGATCACGAGCGAGTTCGGCTTGACGACGTAGCCCTCGGGGCGCGTATGGCCTTCCTCGGTGTAGTACCACCACACGTGGTCGTTGCCAGCCAGACGGCCACCCATGAAGTCCTTATCCCAAACGTACGTGTAGCGACCCTTGGTGGTCTTGTGGTGCTCAAGAAGAGCAAGTCGAGCACCGAACCAATCGCCATAATCGCGATGGATCGTGTCGTAGGTATCGGGATCTTCCTCGACCGGGTTGCGATGGTACTCGAGCCAGGCGCCCTTGCCCTCGTCGCACAGCGGATACTGCGGGCCAAAGACTCCGAGATCGTTGCCCACATTAGCGTAGACGCCACCGTTCGTGGATGCCGTGACCTTGCCGCCGGTGATATAAAGCTTGAAGCCGGCTTTCTGCACCGAGCCGTCGGAGCGGAAGCTCACCACGAGGCTCGAGACACCGCTATAGGTATAGGTCTTGCCAGCGATGTTGGCACCGCCGAGCTTACCCGAGGCACTGCCCGTGGCGCTGGGATTGGCGCTCGTCACGTTCTTCCAGAACTGGATGTAGTCGTAGGAGGCAGACTCGGTGGCGGAGCCAGGAGCGATGGTGATGGTCACGGGGCCATTGCCAGTCGGGGTAATGGTCCAGGTCTGGGAGGCATTGGCCGCATAACCCTCGGTATTGCCCCAGGTGCTTGACTGGATGACGGCGTCATGGCCAAACGAGGTCTGGGGGCCAAGATCGATTCGCGTCAGCTTGAGGTCATTGAGGAACATGTTGGTATAGCTCGTGCCGGCATTCATGTTCCAGTTATGGAAATCGACCGACTCGAGATTGTTTGCGCCGTAGAACATGCATTCGTAATTCGAGCACTGGGAGGAATCGATACCCGAGCCGTCGAAGCTCTTCAGTTCGTCAATGCCCTGGCGCTCGTTTCCTGCAGCATCGTAATAGACACGCTCGAAGGTATGGCCCCATGCCCAGCCCTGGGTCGGACCAGTGACATGCAGGGAGTCCGTTCGCGTATAGCTCGGCCAGCTGCCATTGCCCCAGCTGCTCATGTTCATCCAGCGCATCGAGTACACGTCGCCGTTATAACGGTCGAGAACCGAATTGTTACCGGTGGGGATGATCATGAAGGAGCTCATGGCTGCACAATTGCTTACGTAGAAGTTCAGCAGGTAGCAATAGGCCTGTCCACGCGGATTGCTGGGAGAGGTCGAATAGTAGCTGGTGATGTTCGTGCCACCAGGATTCCACCAGGTAATCCTGTAGTAATGGCCAATGCTATTTGTGCCAGCGTACTCAACATACCAACGGGTGTCGTATCGAGAGTAATTCTCGTGACTCGGTCCCAGGTAATAGCCCGTGTAGTCTTGCTTGTCGCCCCAGTTCGTATACGGATTTGCAATGCGGTAATAGCCGTTCTCGAGCGGAGCCGAGCGGAAGTTGGCGAACTTGCTATCCGAGAACCAGTAGCGCATGCTCTTCGGCGTGAGTCCGCCGAAGGTGCGAACATCCGTGAAGACCGTGGCATTCCAATAGGGTTTGATTCCCAATGCGGGGAAGTCTTCGGTGACGACCTTGTTAGTGGCGGTCGGACGAACGCCGATGTAAAGGGTTTCGTTCTTGAGCGTGGTCGTCTCAGAGAGCACGACGTCCTGCGACAGCGTAATCCACGTTGCCTCCGGATTGGATGCGAAAACGCCGCCGGTGCCGGGAACCCATTTCCACGTAATCACGCCAAGTCCACGGCCTGTGGCAATGGTGGGGCCGGCATTGTTCATGTAACGGCAGCGCTCGGCGAGGAACAGATGGTCATGTGTGTCAAACCACAGCGTGTCGTCCGCGGTGAACTCGTTGTCATAGGTGAACTCGCCGGTCGCCCACAGGCCGCCGGTCTTTTCGAGACCGGAGCCCATGAGGTAGATCTGGTTGCCGGCCACGATCGTGTTGACGGCCGTGCAGCCGGTGAACATGTTCGTGAGCGACGGCCACTGGGTGCTTGTCGCATCCGAGTTCTTGGTATACCAGCGGGCCTGGGCAATCATGTTCCAGTTCGAGATGTCAATCTTCTCGAGCGCCGTGTCGTCCTTGAAGGTCTCGGTGAAGTAGTAGGTCTTGGACACGTCCAGGCCGCGGCCGTCGAAGTCCTCGAGTGCCGTGAAGCCCGTGAACCAACCGGTAAGATCGCGCGGCTGCAGGCCGTTGGCGCCCGTGCACTTCACGCCGTTGTCATCGGGCTGGTCGAAGTTCGTCACGATGTGTCGCACGTCGGTGATAGGCATCGTGCCGGCGGCGGCCAGCCACGGCAGGGTGCTGCCGTACTCGGTCACCTTGCGATTGCCGTTGTGGTTGTACAGACCCATCGACATCGTGCGCGTGTCCATGTCGTAGCGCCACCAGGCGTTGGAGTTGCTTGCGAACTCGCCACCGTAGATCCAGCGATACGTGTGCACGCCGCTCGTGTCGCAGCCACTGGCGGCATAGTGGGTGTTGGCCATCTGGGCCGTCGTGCCCCAGCGGTCGGCCTTCTTCGTGCCGTCCTTGTACCAGTAGCCGGCCATGTCACCGCTCAGCAGGGGAATCTCGGTGATGCCTGATCCCTGCAGCACGACGCCCGGGCCCAGGTGCATGATCGTGAGGTGGGTCATGCCGCCGAGCATGTTGGCCACGTCGGCATTGGCGCTGCCGCCGATGTTGCCGCGCATCGTCCAGTTGCCCATGTCGACCTCGACGAGGTTCGTGCAGCCGGCGAACATGTTGTTGAAGCTCGTCGCCGCACGCGTGTTCCAGTTGCCGGTGCCGGTCACGCTCGTGAGGTTGCTCAGGTTGTAGAAGGTCTGCTGGAAGCTCGTCGTCGTGCTCGTGTCCAGGTACGTGCCGTCGAAGCTCGTAAACGTGCTCGGGGCGCCCATGAACCACTGGTACATCGTCTTGGGTGCGGCGTTGCCATTGGTGCCGTCGGTCGCGAAGGCGGTCGCGCTGCTCCAGATGTTGTTCGGCGACTTCTTCCACGGCAGGGCCGAGCCCAGGCAGCTAAAGCCATGGTTGGCCGCGTTGCTCACGAGGCCGATGCGGATGAGGCCCGCCTTGTCGGCCACGGTGGCGTCGGCAACAGACGTGGTGTCCTGCTTGGCGAAGGTCCACCACACGTTGGGGTTATCGGCAAAGGTGCCGCCACGATGCGTGTTGTCCCAGGTGTAGGTCGTGTTCTGGACCGGAGCGGTGCCCGTGCTGCTGTAGAGCTTCATGAGGTCTTCGGAGTTGCCCACGCTCGTGGCCTTGCCGACGAGGTTCGTCTCCTTGATCCACACGCCGTCAGACTGGGTCAAAAGCGTGGCGGAGCTCAGGTTGGCGTTATTGCTCGCGCTCACCCACAGCACGTTGTTGCGGCCCAGGATGATCGACACGAAGTTGGTCGTGCCGCTGCCTGCGGTGGACAGGTTGAGCATGTGGGAGAGCGTGATGCTGCCCTTGCGGTACGTGTCGGTGCGCATGTCCCACTGCGTCAGGTCGATGCTCGTGATGTTCATCTGGTCGGAGCGCGCGGCGATCTGGTAGAACAGGTAGCTAAAGTCGTTGACCTTGAGCACGTTCCAGTGCGCGGCACCCGGGTTGGCGCTCGAGCCGGTGATGGGCTCCACGCTCGTCAGGCGCGTGTCACCCTGCAGCATGTAGGCCAGGCTCAGGGCGGTCACGCTCGCGTCGCTGCCGGGGTTCCAGTTGCGCAGGCCCTCGATGCTCGTGAGGGAGCCCATCTGCCTGAAGGCGCTGTGCAGGGTCGTGACCTTGGCCGGACGCCAGGTGGCCAGGAAGTCCAGGTTGGCGATGGCACCGCAGCTGTAGAACAGGTAGCTCATGTCGGTCACGTTGCGCACGTTCCAGTTGGAGATCTCGGTCATGCTCGCGGTGGTGAGCGCATCGCAGTTGTAGAACATCCAGCTCATGTTCGTGAGCGCCGCGGTCTTGCTCGCCCACGAGCTCAGGCCCGCGATCGAGTTGAGGCGTGCGTTGTTGTAGAACAGCTGGCTCATGGTGGTCACGCCGCTGATGTCCCAGCCGCCCATGCCGGCAGCCGTCGTCAGCGACGAGTCGCCGTAGAAGAAGCCGGCCAGCGAGTCCACGCTGTTCGTGATCTTCAGGCCCGAGCCGTCGAAGGTCTGCATGTTCGAGTAGCCGTCGAACCAGTGTGCCGGGGTCGTCGGGGTGATGTCGTACTTCGTCTTGACGTACTTGACTTCACCCTTGCCCACGATCTCGTCGACGACGGTGGTGGAGCTGTCATCGAGCCACGGCAGCTGCGAGCTCGTCTCGGTCACGACCTTGTTCGCCGCGCTCGTGTCCGCGCCCAGAAGCAGCGTGCCGGCCTTCATGTTCTCGCCCTCGTGCACCGAGTCCTTGATGAAGTAGATCCACCAGGCGTTCGGGTTGGAGTCGAAGCGGCCGCCGCGACGCGTGTCGTCCCACACGTAGTCGAGGTAGTTGGGGAAGTTGATGCCGTTGCCGACGCCGGTGAGGCCATCGACGTACATCTTCATCAGGGCGTTGCTGCTGCCGAACCACGCGATGGGCTGGTCGCCGCCGCGCAGCCACATGCCCGCCTTGGTCGTGCGCGTCGAGATGCTCGAAAGGCCGCTGCCGCCGAGCTGCACGTGCGCGCCGAGGCGCAGGTAGCCGCTCTTCTTGCCGTCGCCGATGGAGTTGCAGCCGGCAAACATGTTGGTCACGTTGCAGTTCTCCATGTGCCACAGGGCGATGTCCACGGTCGTGAGCGCCGTGCAGCCGTTGAACAGCACGGAGAGGTTGGCGCTATCCACGACCCAGCCGCGCGCCACGATGGCGGACACGAGGGCCGAGTCGCCGCTGAAGGCGCCCTCGAGGCTCAGCGGGCTGGCCGCCGACGAGGTGACCATCCAGGTGCCCAGTGCCTCGATGTTTTCGAGGCTCTTCATGTTGGCAAACGCGTACGCCATGTTGCGCACGTTGCTCACGTCAAAGCCGTGGGCGCCCGCAGTGCGCAGCATGTCCAGGTTGGCCAGGCCGGTGCCGTACAGGAAGTAGCTCATGTCGGTCACGTTGGTGGTGTTCCAGCGCGCAGCCGGCGTCGTGAAGCTCGTGAGCTTGCCGTCGTTGCGGAACATGTTGGCCAGGCTCGTGGCAGCCTCGACGTCCATGCCGCGGGCGTCGATGGTCGTCATGTTCGTGTAGTTCATGAACCAGTTGGCCGGGAAGCGCACCTGGATGCCGCCCTTGGCGGTGACGGTGATGACGTCGGTGCGCAGGACGGGCTTGTACGTGCCGGTAAGGGTCTCGGCAAACGTGGACTCGTTGAAGCTGCTGTACAGCCAGGGGAGGTCGGCGTCGTTGGCGACGCTCGTGTCGGTCTTGGCGTCCTGGGTCTCGGCGACGTAGACGCCGTAGTCAGCCGTGGTCTTGCCATCGCGCACCTGCTGCGGGGTGCGGGCATAGAGGCTGGCATCTGCACCGGTGTCCACGCCAAAGACGAGGTTGCCCTGCTTGTCGAAGGTCCACCAGGCAAAGGGGTTGGAGTCGAAGCGCTCGCCGATCATGTCGTTGCGCCACACGTAGGTGAGCTCGTCGGCAGAGACGCTCATGTTGACGAGATAGCGGTCGTGCAAGCTACCCGTCGAGCCAAACCAGGGGGCGTTACCGTGAGAGGTGCGCGGCAGGTCGACTCCGTTGGCCTGCGTGAGCTCCCACATACCACCAGTCGCGTTGTTTGTCGGGCCGTGATTGGCCAGGCTGTTATTGAATGCGGTGCCCTGCAGGATGGTGGCCTCGCCCGCGGTGAGCTGGCCGAGTGCCGAGCAGCCGGCAAACATGTTGTCTACGAGCAGGGTGCCGTTATGCGTGAAGGCACCCACGGTGCGCATCGCCCAGCGCGACAGGTTCACGGTGGTGAGCGCGGTGCAGTTGCGGAACATGTTCTCCATCGTGTACACGTTGGAGACATCCCAGAACTTGAGCGGCTCCTGGGAGGTGATGCCCGTGGCGTTCTGGAACATGCCCTCCATGTTGGTCACCTTGTTGGTGTTCCAGTAGCCGTTCGTGCCATCGAAGGCCAGCGGGCCCAGGTCGGTCACGCCACAGCCATCGAACATGTGAGCCATGTTGATGTTGGCGTTCGTGCCCAGGATCCACGTGCGCAGCGTCGAGATGTCCTTGAGCGCCGCGTCGTTGTAGAACATGTAGCTGAAGTCGTGCACCTGCCTGATGTCCCAGTCGCCCATGCCCTTGAGGTCGGCGAGCTTCTCGCACGAGGCCAGGAAGTACGACAGCGAGGTCGCGAGCGAGGTATTCAGGCCACAGCCGTCGAAGCTCAGCAGCGCGTTGTGGTCGTAGAACCAGCCAGCCGGCGTCGTCGGCGCGATGCGACCGAGCAGGCTGTCAAAGCTCAAGCTACCGTCCTCGTGCAGCACGGCACCGGTCTTGATGTGCTTGATGCTGCCCACGAGGTTGACCTTGTTGCCGGCGGCGTCGGTGTAGTTGGCCCACGGCAGGTCGTTTGAGCCGCCGTCATGCGTCGTGTTGGACTCGGTCACCTTGCCGGTGGTGGTGCCGGTGGCCGTGTCGTTGCCAGCGCCGGCAACGGTGCCCATGACCAGGGTGTTGGCCAGCTCGCCGCTCTTGTAGTAGCGCCACCAGCTGTTGTAGTGGGTCAGGCCCGTGGCCGCATCCTTGAAGATGGAGCTGTCGAAGATGCCGCCGTAGAAGCTGTCGTTCCAGCGATAGGTGGTCACGCTGGCGGGCGCGCCGTGGCCGAGCGTCGTGTACAGCGCGGCCAGGTTCTGCGTCGGGCCCGACCACAGGTTCAGGCCGGTGTAGTCGTCGGTCGTCGGGCGGTTGGCGTCCTCGGCGATCCAGGTGCCGCCCCAGTGGCCGTACTGCCACGTCTCGCCGTTGAAGCTGTTGGAGCCGTTGGCGCTGTCCAGGCGGTCGCGCCAGTACACCTCGGCGCGGTTGCTGCTCGAGCCGGTGTTGCTCGTCGGACGGGTCTCGTAGAAGAACATGTCGGTGCCGAAGCCCGTGCCCTCGAGCACGCTGTTCGTGCCCAGGGTGATCTCGTTGAGGCTCGCGCAGTTCTTGAGCATGTCGTCGAGCGTCTTGCCGTGCATGTTCCAGCTCGAGACGTCGATCTTCTCGAGGCGAATCGCGTTGGCGAACATGTTGGCGAAGGTCGTGGCGGCGCTCGTGTCCCAGTTGTTGATGGCGTTGGCGTCGGTGAGCAGCATGCCCTTCGTGCCCACGGTCTTCACGACCTTGCCGTCCTTCACCTCGAAGGTGACGCCCTTGTCGTTCTGCGTGCTCGAGAACATGCCGCTAAAGTCGCTCACCTTGGAGGTGTCCCAGTTGGCCAGACCGGCGAGCGTCGTGACGTTGCGCAGGTCCTTGAACATGTTGGCCATCGTGATGGTCTCGCCGGCGGCGATGTTGGTGCCGAGCGTCCACTCGCCCACGGCCTCGATGAGCGCGTCACCGAGCTTGCCGCCGGCCTGACCCAGCACGCTCATGTCGAACATCGAGCTGAAGTCCGTCACGTGCGTGACGTCCCAGCGGTTGATGCCGACGATCTCCTCCAGGCTCGTGCAGCCCTTGAACATGTTGGCCAGGCTCGTGCACTCGGGCATGGAGTTCCAGCCGTTCATGCCGGTCGAGACCCTCTTGAGCTTGTTGGAGTCCTGGAACATGCCCGCAAGCGAGACCGCCGCGTCCATGTTGGCGGCCGAGCCGTCGAACTCCTCGAGGTTGCCGTAGTTCTGGTCGGCGGTGGTGGCGAACCAGCCCATGGGGTTCACGGGGCGGATGCCGTTTTGCATGTACACCGTCTTGATGTTGCTGGCGTCGATGATCTTGAGCCACGGGATGTCGAAGTTGGGGCCGGCCGTATCCGGGTCGACGTCCTCCCACACGCGCAGCTCGGTCTGCTCGGCACCGCCGGCCTTCTTCTTGTCCACGCCGACGAGCAGCGTGCCACCGGCAAGTCCGCCCTCGGTGTTATTGGTGCGGTCGTACTTCCACCAGGCGTACTCGTTGGACTCGAAGCGGCCGCCGAGGTAGGTGGTCTTGAAGGTGTAGGTCAAATACTCGGCCTCGTCCCACACGGCCGTGTACTCGGGGAAGATCCACGGCTTGTTGTCGTTCGGGTAGCGCTCGACGAGCTGCGTGGCGTTGCCCCACCAGGCGACGTAGCGCTGCGCGGTGCCGGGCTGCTTGAACGACTCCTGCTCCCAGGTGCCGTCCGTGCTCTCGTGCGTCTCGCTATCCTCGAGACCGGTGCCGGTCAGGGCAAAGCCGAGCGGCAGCGTGAGGTTCTTGAGCGCGTCGAGGTGCGCGAGCATGTTGGTGAGGTTGTCGGTGGCGCCCGGCGCGGCCAGCGCGGCGGTGAGCAGCCAGTCGTTACCCGAGAAGTCGAGGTTCACGATGCTGCGGGCGTTGTAGAACATCTCGCGGAAGTTCGTGACCTGGCGCGTGTTCCACTTCATGACGCCATCGACGTTCTTGAGCGCCGTGACGTTGCGGAACATGGCCTCCATCGTCTCGACGGCCGAGGTGTCCCACGGGGCCAGGTCGCTCACGTCCTTGAGGGCGGCGCAGCCGTCGAAGAAGAACGACAGGTCGGTGATCGTCGAGAGATCCCAGCCCACGACGGTCTCGAGCGTCTTGAGGGCGGCGGCACCCTGGAACATGCCCTTGAGCGAGGTGATGTTCACGATGGGCATGCCGTCGATGTTGCCGGCAGACGGACCGACGTTCATCTCGGTGTTCCAGCTCTCCAAGCCGATGACCTTGACGAGCTTCGGGTCGGCCTTGCCGGCATCGGCTGTGGTGAACGGATCGGTGATCATCGTGCCGGGGTTGTCCTGGTCCTCGTACTCGCCGGGAAGCGTGCCGAACAGGCCATCGAGGCTGTCGGCCAAATCGACGCGCATGTGCGTCACGTCGGCGTTGACGAGGTTCGTGTAACCGGCAAACCAGTACTCGGGGTTCACGATGTGGATGTCGCCGACGAACTCGATGTACTTGATGTCGGCACGGTCGAACACCTTGTCGTTGTTGCCGGTGATGTTGATGAACCACGGCAGCTCGTAGAAGCGCTCGGTGACCCACAGGTGGTAGTCGGGGTCATGTGCGGAGTTGTCGTTGAGGCCGATGATGAGCGTGCCGGAGTCCGGCATGAACTTCCACCACGCGTTACGGTTGGACGGGAACTCGTTACCACCGGTCTGGTCGGTGCGCCAGATGTAGGTGTAGATCTTGTTGTCGGTGATCTGGAAGGGCGAGCCCGGCGTGTACGCGGTGACGAGGTCAGCAGAGGTACCAAACCAGTCGACGGCGCCGCCCAGGCGCGTCCAGCCGCCCTTGGTGGGCTTGTAGGCGTCGAGCTGCGTGCCGCCGAGGGCGGTGTAGCCAAGTGCGGCGTCCTTCAGCATGCCGTTGACGCCCACGACGATCTGGCCGATCTTGGTGAGGTTGGCGAGCATATTCTCGGTGACGGCGACGTTGATGCCCTGGGCCAGGTCGTACAGGCGCCAATCGGTGAAGTCGAGCGACTCGAGCTTCGTGCAGTTCTGGAACATGCTCGTGAGGTCGACCTTATCGGCCTCCGTCGCATGGGCACCCACGCGCCAGCCGGCGAGCGAGTCAGCGCTCGTCATGCCGCTGCAGCCGTAGAACATGTAGCTGAAGTCGGTCACGTTGGAGACGTCCCAGCGGGTGAGGTAGTTGGTGTTGGGGACCTTCACGCAGCCGTAGAACATGTGCGAGAGGTTCGTCACGCTCGAGGTGTTCCAGTTCAGGCCATCGGTCGGATCGACGAGCACGACACCGGAGAACATGTAGGACATGTCGGTCACGTGGCTCATATCCCAGTTTGCCACCGAGGTGAGCAGGCTCAGCCTGCTGCAGCCGTCGAACATGTGCGAGGTGTCGGTGAGCACGGCGGTGTTCCAGCCGCTCATGCCGATGCAGCGGTGGAAGTTGTTCTGGCCCTTGAACATGTTCTTCATGCTCGTCGTGTGCTGCACGTCGATGTTCGTGCCGTCGAACACCTCGTACTGGCTCACGATCGAGAGCACGCAGTCCTTGACGCTGAACGAGTAGTTGTAGCCATCGGGCAGCGGGCCGCCGTTGACGCCGAGGTAATAGGTGCCGGCGCGGCTCACGGTGAAGCTCGTCTTGGCGGTGGTCCAGTTGGTGGCGGTCTTCACGAAGTTGATGAACACGTGACGATCGGCGCTGGCATGGAAGTACGGCGCGTACGCGATTTCCCAGCCCATGGAGCCACCGAGGTTGGAAGCCCAGTTGTTGATCTTGTAGGTGATCGACAGCTCGTAGGTGACGCCCGTCGTCAGGTAGATGGGCGTGTAGTACTCTTCCCACTCGCCCTTGGTCGTGATGTCCATCGTGAAGCTGCCGTCGTCTTCCTTGGTGATGGTGACGCACGGCGAGCCGTACCAGTTACCGGTGTTGGTCATGTCGAGCTGGTCGGCCGGGATGTTGTTGACGGTCGTGTAGCTCTCGAACCACGACTCCATCGTGCCCGGGGCGACCTTGCCCTGGGCTGCGTCCGCGCGCACGCTCTTGATGAGCAGGCCGAGCTGCTGCCACGGAGTCTCGGAGCCGACCTCGGTCAGGCGATGCAACCAGCCGGTGCTCGTGGCCGCGCTGTAGGTGGCGGTGATCCAGTCATCGGCGTACTCGACCAGGGCGTTCTTGTCGAAGGCGCCCAAGACGAGCTCGCCGGTACCGCGATCGTAGGTCCACCACACGTTGCGGTTGGAATCGAAGTGACCACCGATAACCGAGTTATCCCAGGTATAGGTGTGGATGTACATGAGCGCGCTCTTGTCGGCCTGGCGCGAGCCGGTGCCGAGGTAGTAGCGCTCGACGAAGCCATCGTTGTTGTCGAACCAGTTGACGTCGGTGTTGGTCACGGCCGGGTTGGGGTTGAGCGGATCGCCCATGACCCAGCGGCCGGTGTGCTCGCCCTTGAAGCAGTTGCCGTCATCGAGCATGCCCAGGCCCGTGTTGGTGAGCACGGCCAGCGGGCCGAGCGTGATGGACTTGAAATGGTCGGGGGCAAACGAGCCCATGCCCGTGAACATGTTCGCGAGCGCGTCGGGGTTGCCCACCTGGGTCATGACCCAGCTGCGGATGTCGAGGCTCGTGAGCATGCGCACGTTGTGGAACGCACGCGAGAAGTCCATGACCGTCGTGGTGTCCCAGTTGTTGATGCCCTTGATCGTGATGTAGTGGTCGGCGCTCGTGTCGCTGTAACGGCTCGAGTTGGCACCGTCGAACAGGCCCGCGATGCTCTCGCAACCCTGCGGCACGCCGGCGGCGTTGAGCACGAGGCCAGAGCCGTCGAACTTCTGCAGGCCGGTGTGGTACTGGTCGACGCCGTTGAGGGTGTTGTGGCCAAACCAGTCGGCCAGCGACTTCACGGCGACCTTGCCGGAGAAGTCAGCGCCGGTGATGACCTCGGTGATCACGTTGACGTTGTCCAGGAGCTGGCGCCACGGCAGCAGATCGCCGGACTCGGTCACGTAGCTCTCGGTGATGTCCTTGGAGTCAGAGCCGATGCGCAGCAGGCCCACGTGCAGGTACGGGTCGGTCGGGTCCTTGACGACGCCCGTGTAGCGCCACCATACCTTCTTGTTGCTCTCGAAGCGGCCGCAGAGGTTACCGGCATCCCAGCTGAACGTGGTGCGGTCACTACCGGCCTCGAAGAGCTTGAGGGCCGCGGCGTTGGCACCGGTGTTCGGCAGGAACATCTCGGTCACCTCGGTGCCCGAGCCAAACCACGCGCCGTTGATCCACGAGCCGTCACGCTGCGTGCGGCCCGGCAGGTTGACGTCCCAGCCGCTGCCGAACAGCGCGTTGAGCTTGCCGACGGTCACGTCCTGCATGCTCGAGCAGTTCTGGAACATGTCGCGCACCTCGTTGACGGTGCCCACGTTGCTCGCCATGTCCCAGGTGTGGATGTCGACGGTGATCATCTTGTTGCAGCCGGAGAACAGGCCCTGGTAGCTATCGTCGCCGATGATGGCAGTCATGTCGATGCCCTCGCCCACGAAGGTCTTGAGGCCGGTGAAGCCGGCGAACCAGGCCTTCATGTTGGTCGGGCGAACCTGGTGCGCGGCGTCCGTCGCGATGGCCGTGACCTTCTCGAGGCCGTTGATCGCGCCGTACCACGGCATCGCGGAACCATCATAGGTATAGGAGGTGGAGCCGTCCTCGGCCGTCACCGGCGTGGCCGTGCCATGGATGTCGACGACCAGGCCGTAGGTGCCGCCCACGTTCTGGTTGTCGGTGCCGATGACGAGCGTGCCCGCCTTGGTGCCGTTGGCATCGACCAGGTTGAAGGTCCACCATGCGTTGGGGTTCTCCTCGAAGCGTCCACCCAGGACCTTGTTGTCCCAGGTGTAGACGTGCTTGCCCTTGAGGGTGTCGGCGACACGCCAGGTGCCGGCGGCGTTGTCCTTGACGCGCACGACACCTCCAGCGCGCGAATAGCGATCCGCCAGCTTTGCCGAGGAGTCAAACCAGGGGATGTCCGCGTTGCCGGGGGCGTCGGTCACGTTGTCCATGATCCATCGACCCATCGTGGCAAGGCGCGTGGCGATGGCCTCGAAGCCGGTGCCGTCGAGCGCCGCGTCATGCTCGAGGGTGATGGACGTGAGCGAGTTGAGGTCCTTGAACATCTCGTTGTGGCTCGCGCCGGTCTTGCCGGCCGTGGCGTCATCGGCCCAGTGCCAGTTCGTGAGGTTCAGGGTCTTGAGGGCGGTGCAGCCGCTGAAGAGCTCGTCAAGCGAGTTGGGAGCGGTGGTGAACACGTCGTCGTCATAGTTGGTGCCGTCGAAGTTCGTCATGGCGGTGTAGCCCTTGAACCAGCCACCCATCGTCGTCGGGCGCAGCTTCAGGACGCCGTTTTGCTCGGCGTACACGTTTAGCACGGTGCTCTTGATGTTGGGGAAGGCGACCTCCCACGGCAGGGTGTCGCCGTTGAGCACGTCGACGGTGACCTCGCGGTCGGCGTCGGTGTAGGTCTCGTTCTCCTCGGGCTGGTCGACGCCCATCGTCAGGATCTTCTTGCTCGTGTCGTACTTCCACCAGGCGTTGTCGTTGTCCTCGAAGCGGCCGCGCAGGATGTTCGTCCACACGTAGATGGCGCCCTCGCCCGCACCGTCACCATGGGTGTTGGTGGCTTCGGTGTAGCGCAGCACGAGGTTGGCGGTGGAGCCGAACCACGGGTCGGCCACGAACGGCGTGTTCTCGGTGCCGTTGGTGATGCGCAACCAGCTGCCCTTCGAGGGGCCGCGCTGTGCGGTGTCGATGATGCTGTCGAGGCCCGAGTCCTTCAGCGAGACGGTGCCGTTGAGGATGAGGGTCTTGAGCGAGTTGCAGCCGAGCAGCATGTTGACGTGACTCGTCGTGTCGTTGCCGCCCATGACCCAGTCATGGATGTCGAGCACGTACAGAGCCGAGCAGCCCTCGAACATCGCGTCAAAGTTCGTGACCTGGTCGACATCCCAGTGCGAGATGTTGTGGACGATCTGGAGCTTCGCGTCGTTCTTGAACAGGCCCTTGAGGCTGTCGGTGTTCGAGACGATGACGCCGAGGCTGTCGCCGTCCTTGCGGCCGTCGAAGTCGCCCAGGTTGGCGTAGTCGGCGAACCAGTACTCGAAGTTCACGGGCGTGATGCCGCGCTCCATCGTGATGAAGGTGATGAGGTCGTTACCATCGCGCGTGCCCGGCGTGGAGAGCACCTCCGTCCACGGGGTGTGCTCCCAGTCCTCGGTGACCTCGCGGTCGCCGTTCACATCGTAGATGCCGATGAAGAGGTTGGCGCTCGTGTGCTCGTTGTCGTTCCAGACGATGCGCCAGTAGGCGTTGTCATTCTGGAAGCGGCCGCGCAGCGAGTCGGCGACCCAGGTGTAGTACACGGCGGTGTCGATGGGCTTGCCGGCCATGCTGATGGTGTTGGTGCGGCCGTCGCCATCGGTGGCGCTCGGGTAGTTCACGGCGAGGTTCTTCGTGTTGCCAAACCAGGTGGCGTCCGCACGGTCCCACGAACCCTTGTTCGGCAGGCGCGTGGTGATCTCGTCGAAGCCGGTGCCCTCGAGCACGCTCTTCGTGCCCAAGCCGATGCGCTCGATGGCCGTCATGCCGGCCAGCATGTGGTCACGCGAGATCGCGTTGGTCATGTCCCACGACCAGATGTCGAGGTTCGTGATGCCAGAGGCGTTGTTGAACATGTAGGAGAAGTCGCTGTTGGCGTGCACGCGCCAGGTGGCAAACGCGGTGAGCTCGGTCAGCGCGGAGCAGCCCTCGAACATGTGGCTGTAGTTGCGCACCTCGCGCACGTCCCACACGCCCGTGGCATCGTCCGGCGTAAGCGAGCTGATGCCCTGCAGGCTCGAGCAGCCGGCAAACATGTAGCTCATGTCCGTCACGCGGCCCGTGCGCCATGCCTCGACGCCCGTGACCTGCTTGAGGGTGGTAACGCCGCGGAACAGCTCGGCGAGGCTCGTGACGTTCGAGACGTCGAAGCCGGCGCCGTCGAACTTGGTGAGGCCCGTGTAGCCGAGGCTCACGTTGAACAGGCCCGCGAGGCTGTTGCCCGTGAGCATGATGTTGGCCGCGATGGCCTTGCCGGCCTGGGCCTTGAAGTTGGTGACGTGTGCGAGGCCGGCCTGCGCGTTGGCGTCGCCGTAGATGCGCCAGATGAGGTCGACCCACGGAGCGGTCGAGGTGGTGAGCTCGTAGGTGGTGCCGGTCGGGCTGTCGGTGCCCACGACGAGCGTGCCCGTCGAGGCGCCCGTGGCATCGTCGGTGCCCTTGGTGAACTTCCACCACAGGTCATCATAGGGGTTGCCCGCCTGCGGGATGCGGCCGCCGTAGACGCCCGCCTTCCACGTGTAGATGATGTCATCGCCAAAGGTGATGCCATTGGAGTAGCGGCGCATGAGATCGGCCGACGTGCCGAACCAGGCGTTCTCGGCGGTGCCGGTCTGCGTGGCGGTGGCACGGCTCGCAAGCCAGGTGCCGTAGGTCTCGCCGCGCGGGAGGTTCGTGGTGTCAGAGAGGCCCAGGCCCGTGTCGGCGAGGTTGGTGCCGTTGCCGAGCGTGAGCTCCTTGAGGGCATCCAGGCCGTACAGCATGTTGGCGCGCTGCGTAGCCGAGGTGGCCAGCGCCATGTCCCACGCCGAGATGTCGAGCGAGGCGAGCTTGGTGCAGTTCTCGAAGGCCTGGCTGAAATCAGCGCAGTTCGAGAGCGACCAGCCGCCCACGCCGACGAGCGTGGTGACGAAGGCGTTGTTCGCGAACATGCCCTTGATGGTCGTCACGTTGGCGACCTTGTTGTTCCACTTCTCGAGGCCCGCGACGTTCGTGAACACGTTGCCGTTGAAGGCGTTGCTCATGTCGGTCACGTTCGTCGTGTCCCAGTTGCCCAGGCCGCTGATCGAGTACAGCTTGGTGCAGCCGTTGAAGATGCTCTTGATGCTCGTGGCATGCGAGACGTCCATGCTGCCGACGTAGGCCTCGGTCAGCTCCGTGTAGTTCTCGAACCACTGCGCGGGGTTGTCGACGCGCACGACGTTCAGGAAGTCGACGGTCTTGATGAGCGCACGCGCCGCGTTGGCGTCGATGCTGCCGTCGGCCTGCTTGCCGAGCACGCGCAGCCACGGGAGCTGCGTGTAGTTCTCGGTCACGATGTTGCTCTGGTCGGTCTTGTTCACGCCGATCTTGAGGATCTTGGTGTTCTTGTTGTACTGCCACCACACGTTGATGTTGCTATCGAACACGTTGCGCAGCAGCGAGGTGTCGAAGAAGTACTGGGCCGCACCCGTCATGGTCGAGCCCTCGGAGCCGGCGCCGTTGTAGCGCTCGATGAGGTTGGCGCCGCTGCCCATCCAGCCGTCCGCGCCGCCGTTCTGGCGCGTCCACGTGCCGTCGTCGGTCGTGTGCTGCGGTAGCGTTTCGATGCCGCAACCCGTGAGGTCGACGCCCGGGCCGAGGATGAGCGTCTTGAGCGCGAGGCAGCCGTCGAACATGTTGGCGCGCGTCGCGACGCTGGCGCTAGAGGTGTTCCAGCTCGAGATGTTGATGGTCGTGACCTTGGCGTCACCCGCGAACACCTGCGTGAAGTCGGTGCACATCTGGGTGTTCAGGCCGCTGCCGTCGAAGTTGGTGAGGTTCGTGTAGCCCATGAACCACTGGCGCATGTTCTTCGGCGCGGCCATACCCGCGGTCTTGATGGCGGTGACGACGGTCTTGTCGACGATCGGCAGGCCGCCGACGAGCTTGGTCCACGGCAGGTCGCCACGCACGGCGACGTTCCAGTCGATCTCGAGGTTGCCGGTCTCGCCGGTCTCGAGGGCGTCGGCACCGATGGTGAGTTCCTTCTTCACCGTGCCGGTGACGTACTTCCACCAGGTGTTGTCGTTCTCGAAGCGGCCGCCGCGATACGCGGTGGTAAAGGTGTAAACGGCGTTGCCGTGGTCGAAGCCCGTGCCCGTCGTGTTGTAGCGGGTCGAGAGGTTGGCCGAGGTGCCGAACCACACATCGAGCGTGGAGTTGGTGCGCTCCCACACGCCGTCGGCATCGCCGCGGCCGTACAGGGCATCCAGCCCCGAGCTGTTCGAGGCGTTCATGTAGAGCACGACGCCATCCGAGACCTTGATGGTCTTGAGGGCCGTGCAGCCACCGAGCATGTTGATGATGTTGAGGGTGCCGGCCTGGGCCTGCGGGCGCATCTGCCAGCCGGTCAGGTCGAGCGTGGTGAGCGCCGTGCAACCAGCGAGCATCTCGGAGAAGTTGGTGACGTCGCTCACGTTGAGGCCGCGGCCGTCAAAGGTGGTGAGCGCCGTGTAGTCCTTGAACAGCGTCGAGAGGTTGTTGAACTTCACCCAGATGACGTCGTTGTTCTCCATGTCCTTGCGCGAGAACACGATCTGCGCGATCTGCGCCTTGTCCACGGCGGCCAGCCACGGCATCACGGCGTCGCTGACGAAGGTGTCGTTAGCGCCCACGCTCGCGTCGGCAAAGATGGTGATGGTCTTGTTGCTCGACGTGTAGTACCAGTGCACGTTGCCGTTGGTGGCAAAGGTGCCGCGCGGGTTGAAGATGTAGGTGATGGAGTTGATGATCTGGTCGCCCGAGCCCGTGACGCCACCCGTCGTCGGGTAGCGGTCGATGAGCAGGCTGCCCACGCCAACCCAGTTGCGGTCCTCGCCGGCTTCCTTGCTCTGGGCCTCCCACACGCCGAGGGTGTCGAGCTTGCTGGCGATGGTGTTGATGCCCGTGTCGACCAGCGAGCTGTGCGAGCCGAGGCGGATCTGCTTGAGCATGACCATGCCGGCCAGCATGTCGGTGCGGTTCTTGACGGTGGAGGCACCCGCGAGGCCGGAGCCGTCAGAGGTGTAGAAGCCGGATAGGTCGATCGTCTCGAGCGACGAGCAGTCGGAGAACATCTCCGAGTAATCGGTGCCGCGCTCGGTGCGCCAATCGGCCAGGCCGGTCATGGTGGTGAGGTTCTGGCAGCCCTTGAACATGCGCGCGAAGCTCGTGGCCTGGTCGACCGCGAGGCCCGTGCCGTCGAAGGACACGAGCGCGGTGTAGTCCTGGAACCAGCCCTCGAAGTTCGTGGCGTACATCTTGCCGCCGTAACCGTTGATGGTGAAGCGGATGTGCTTGATCTGCGCCGGAGCGGCACCACCGGTCGGGGCGGTGATCCACGGCAGGGTCGACGCGGAGTAGTTACCCATATTGGTGTCGCCGGCGTTGGTGAAGTCGTTGCCGACGGTCAGCGTGCCCGACGTGGAATCCCACTGCCAGAACAGGCCATGCTGGTTATCGACCTGGTTGAAGTAGTTCTTGGTCGGCTCAGTCGTGGCAGCCGGAGCCATGGTCGAGGCGTTGCCCTTGTTGGGGCGCGGGTCGTCGTACCAGATGACCGTGTAGATCGGGTAGGTCTCCCACGCGGCGGTAAGCGTCATGTCCGCGGTGACCTCGATGGTCTCACCGGGGGCGATCAGCGTGCCGTCAGCCGTGCGCCAGCCGAGGAAGCGGTAACCCTTCGTGGCTTCGGAGTAGTCGGCGAGCACCTTCGGGGCGATGACGCCCGTGACGACCTCACTCGTCTTGCTGTTGCCAGCCACGTAGGTGATGGTATGGGGCTTGTTGGTGGTGTCGGAGGGTGCAGCGGCCGTGGCCTCATCCTTGGAGGCGACATCGGTGCTGGTAGAAGCGTTGGTGGAGTCACCCTCGGTGGCGGAGTCGTTCTCGACGCCATAAATGACACTAGTATTAGTGTCGGCTGAGGGAGGCTCTTCGATCTCATCATAAGTATTAGTGGAGCCATTATTCTCTGCCACGCCCAGCGGTGGGGAGTTGCTGACAGGCTCGACCTTCCAACGTGCGATGAGAGTCATGTCTTCTTCCAGCTCCAGTTCGGCGCCGGGTGCATACAGCTTTCCATCGGCGGTCTCCCAGCCAATGAAAACGTGGGTCTTATTGTTGACGATCTTGTTCTCGAGTTGTCGTAATGTCACATGCCCCTTGAGGGCTTCGTCCGTGGCGAGTGTCCCCTCGTCCACGTATGTGATGAATGCTCGTCGTTCGTAATCATCGACAATCTCCTGACCTGCGTTTTCAGCCTTGTTCACGAACTCCGGATTGCTCGCGTCGAGCACCGTGCTCTGCGCGGGCTCCACGACGGGCTCCGTATTCGTAACGGTACCAGCAACACTGAGCTGCGCGGGAGACTTGGAAATCTTTGCAGGTTCCTGCGGAATCTGCTCGACCTCCCAGACAGCCGTGTACGTGATGTCCTTGGTGATTTCGATTTCGGTCTCGGGCTCGACGATCTTGCCGTCTTCGGTCTTCCAACCGACGAAGTGGTACTTGTTGGTGCCGACGATCTTGTCCTCGAGGCGCTGCAGCTTGACCTTGCCAGCCGCAACCGTCACGGAGGACTTCTGCTCGTCCACCACAAACGTCACAGTAACGTTCGTGACAGGGGTCAGGCCCTTGTCACCTGCGGATGTGTCAGGGGTCAGGCCCCTGTCACCTGCGGATGTGTCAGGGGTCAGGCCCCTGTCACATTCGTCGCTACCGGCGGCGTTGCTGGATGTGTCAGGGGTCAGGCCCTTGTCACCTGCGGATGTGTCAGGGGTCAGGCCCCTGTCACATTGCGTGTTGACCTGCGGATTTGAGGTTTCAGATGCGTATGCTTGAGGAGTCAGTGCGCCGAGAAGCGCGATGATGGTGAGAACCAGGCTCGTCAGCACGACAACGAACAGCATATATAACGCACGCGTACGTGCGCGATGCATGCTCAATGCGCGAAGGCTATGTTCGTTGCTCAAATACATGCGTTATGACTTTCCTGACTCACCGGCAGCCCGAATATTACTCGCCAGGGAAGTCTTCGCAAGTTTTTTGGCTCGACGATTGTGCCTCTGACCTGCGGTGATAGCTGATTTCTAGCCTCTTGGATAGCTTGCCTAGATTTCCGCTACATTTCGTATATGCTTCGTATAGATTCGCCGGATAAAGCCGTAAATCTCCTCGCTAACCTCTTTTTGTAGCAATGGAGGTCGAAATTGACCTGTTTCTAGCGAAAAGCAAGCAATTTTGAAGCAGAAAACTATTTTTCGTCTTCACAATTCCTCCACATTTCAAAGCATGGTTCTTCACAACTCCACCAAACTAGAGTGGTGTCCCCCACCAGCTTGTTTTTTCTAATCTTAATCTATTTGAAGCATAAAGATTGCTCATTTGCCCAGAGTTGCCTGACGCAAACCGATTGTTTACTCCCTCTCGCTTGACAAATCGCATCTATTGTGCACTAACCATGTGACAGGGGCCAGGCCCCTGTCACATTCGCACTTCTTACCGGTACCAGTCCCTGGTGACAGGGGCCTGGCCCCTGTCACATCCGCCGTTCGCGCCGGTCATGGACGCCCTGCACGGGTGCCACGCTGGGGCGCGTCGTGCGATCGCACCGGCCCATAACCGCCCCTCCATAGTTCCTCGGCAGCCCTTAGCGGCCCTCCGCAGGGGCTCATCGGGCCCTGACAGCTCTTAGCCGCCTCCTGCAGGGACTCATCAGGGCCTCGGCAGCCCTTAGCGGCCCTCCGCAGGGGCTCATCGGGTCCCCGGCAGCCTTCGCAGGCTCTTTGCAGGCCTCCCTCAGCAGGGCCCCAGCGTGGCATACTCCCCTCCTCGCCCCTGCCGTTGCTGCGCGCAATGTGACAGGGGTCAGGCCCCTGTCACATTGCGCTTCGAGCCGGTCGCGGGGGGGGGGGTCGGGGGGCGGGCCCCCCCCCCAAACCCCCCCCCCCCCCACCACCCCAACCCCCGCCCCCCCCACATTCATCTGGGCGCTGCGCGGGGGGGGGGGGTTTTGGCCCGGGCCCCCCCCCCTCCCCACCCCCCCCGCGACGAACCACCTTGCCATGCAGCGAGCCCCTCGAAACCGGCTGACGCGATTTAAGCCGTTTTAAGGCGTTTTGTCCCCTGGGCCCTAGCGCGGAACCCCATGCATCCCAAAAACCCGTCAGACGCCATTCTCGTGCGTCGTTTTTGGGGGACTCGCCCGCGCGTTTCGTCACGTGTTGTCTCGCGACGACCTTGGACCCCGAATCGGCAATTCGAAGCTTCCTCACGAGCCAAAAAACATGCATCCGGTTGCCTGTTTTGCGAGTCTGGTTTCACGTCTTGCCGTGACGCAAAACTCACTCGGTTCGATGCTAGTGAGTCGAGCTATGTTTTCGATCATCCGAGACGCCCCGAGTCATATTCCCGGAACGATTTTTCGCTCTCGCCAAGTGACTAAGATAGCAAGACCCGCGTCGCGTCTCGGATCCGTTGCGGCATCCTCCCCATGCGACCCGAATTCGCGATTTTCGTCCCCAGAATCTTGTCCCACGATCCTCGCGCGTGCACCTGTTGCTACTCCCCGCATCCGCAATCGCGCGCCGCATGGTCCTCACACACCCACCACATGCCCCGCGCCGCAAATCACTCGCCGCGCTGCGCTCCCCCGCGCCGCATCACGCACAAGCCCCCGCGCCTTTCCGCGCCTACCCTCCGCGCCTGCCTCCGCGCCACCATCTCACCATAAACGCCAAGCTCTCGTTGCCTCTTTAGAAGCCGCGCCAAAACGCTCCGCGCCTACCCTCCGCGCCTGCCGCGCGGACACCTCCGCGCCGCCATCTCCAAACCCTCCCGCGCTTCTCGCGCGAACCGATTTCGCGCGAGATTCCAGCTCGATTTCAGTGTCGCATCAGACTCCAATCTGACAGATTTCGGCTCCGAAAACATTTTGCGCCGCGCTCCGAATCGACTCCGATTTCGCTCGTGCCCCATCCTGAAATCTCGCTTCCGCATCGCTACGCGCATACCCCGAATCGCACTCGCGCGTGCGCCAGAATCCTCGTCGCTCTAGCCAAACCCAAGCCCGATTTCGACTCCGCCGAGACATGCAAGCAGACTCAAAATCATGTCCCGTCCCATCCCCCCGCTTCGCTATCACTGGTACCAGTTAATTCCTGCCCGATGCTTCGCTGCGGGTCTCGAGTTATGGAGATTTCAACTTCCGCGCATCACGTTTCGAACCTCTCGTGCATGACAATTTCGGCTTCCGCGCATCGTGTCTCGAGCCTCTTGCGCATCGCGATTTCGCTCTTCGCGATCCTCTCGCGCATTGCGCCCCGGCCTCTCGCACCCCACCGTTTCGGCCCGCAAACACACCCGCCGCGCACCTGTTTGTAGACATAAAAACAGCGACCCCGCTAGGTGGATACGGGGTCGCTGGAGGGTTGTAAGGGAAGTGCGGAAGTCGTGATAAGTAGTAAAACCTGGTGTATGTAAATGCTTCCTTTAGGTTAGATGAACCTTCAAATAACGTCGACGCTCGAAGAATCCCATGTTTGCAATACGGGCCCTTTCTTCCTTTGCGCCGGCCTCGCGCGCGGTCGTTACACGATCATCGAGATAGGTCATTGCGTCGCGGTAACCGTCGTTACGTGCCCTGTTGAGCATGTCTTCCAGATCCTTCTGGACAGCCTCGCGACCTTCCTGCTCGCCAACCTGACGTGCATCATCGACCTGCTGCTGGAATGCACCCATGACACCGCCAAGCATGTTAAACATGGCAAGCGCATGGGTCGGATCTTCTCCGGGTGAACCACCACCTTCGAAGGGCGCCGTGCTCACAACCTGAGCCGTGGATGCGAGTTGAGCCTTGGCATTTGCCGCGCCAAGCTGCTCGCTGAGAGACGTGATGCGAGCGTCGCGCTCGGCGATCTGCGCCTCCTTCGCGGCAACCTCTGCCTCCTTGGCAGCCAGCGCCTTGGTCTTCTCCTCGATGCTGGCTTCCTGCTTGGCGACGAGCTCCTTGAGACGATCGAGCTCGGCCGTATCGACAGCGGGAACAGCCTGCGGAATAGCCGCCGCAAGGCTGGCCTTCGCCTGCTCTGCCGCGAGCTCGGTCGCGGTGTCGCGGGCCTTGGCCTCTGCGGCATCGCGGGCCAACACGGCATCATTGGCGCGCTGCTCTGCAGCCTGGGCACGCTCTTCGGCGGCCTTCAGCTTGTTCTTGAGATCGTTGATCTCCTGCTCGGAGGCTCCGGATCCGGAACCGGTGACGGGCATTCCGCCATTGCCCGAGTCGTACGATGCCTGCATGCAATCCAGGGCGCGCGTAATGACAGCCGCCTTGGTGATGTTTTCGCGCGATGCGAAATCATCAATCATCGACATGTACTCGAGGGGTAAACGGAAGTTCGCCTGTTTGACTTTTGAACTCAACTCAACCACCTAACCTACATTTTTTGAGAACATTCTGGCGAGTAACTAGACGATCTGACTCATCTAGAGTCTTTGAGATTATATACCAAGTGATATACGCAAATCTATAAAAAATACAAATTGATAGCTTTGTGCTTTCAGACGGCTCTGAATGGCTTCTGGGGGCCATTTCGAACCCTGCATAGCAAGCAAGTCAAAATAGCCGCGCTAACGTCCGATTTAGCAGTATTTTTGACTTTGGTCGTTTTTGGTGATATCAGCCATTTATCAGGGGATATATACACTTTTTCTATACAAAATCAGAGCTTGCTTTCATGGTATATCTACAAGCGATTCTAGGCGATTCTGAGGCCTGTTTCGAAGCCCGAAAACGGCGCTATGCTATCGCTATTTTTGGGCCCTTTCTAGCGCGATTTTTTGCCCGAAAAATTGTGTGAAGAAAATTTTTTTGACAAGACGGCTTCAAAAAGCGATCACAAAACGCATCCCGAAATTTTCCGAAAATCAGGCCATCTTTATCTTTCAATACGATTAAGATTTGCCTGTTTGATTATTCTCTAATGAAAATCAATTTATTCCTTTTCTTGAGAATGCTTAATCTCTCTGGCGAATAATTCAGCCAATTTTGAGTCTCGCATTTTTTTATCTCTTAATGAGATAATGTTTTCGATTCCGTCTGAAATTTCGTCACGATCCGTTTTCAGAATTCTTTATTCTTATCTCAGATGCAATCTGTCAGATTTTTGGGTCAGAAATCGGCCTCATATTTTGCCCTCTGAAGCCTTCCGCAAAACCTCTGTGGACTCACACTCGTTTCAGATTCCAAAACGTCTCAAAATTGATTCTCGTGGCTCATATCCCCAATTTATGCTTTTGACAGGATTTCGAAGCAAAACCGGTTGGATTTTTGTTCTCATCTCAACACATCTCATTTTCACTTCTTTATCTAGTAATTGAATAATGCATTAACACATTATCAGATAAACAGAGATTTACAGGATTCTTCACAAACCCTGTAGATTCTTATTTGCATCTCAAGACTCAGATCCGATTCTTTTATTCCAAATCTTGATAATTCTTTAACTGGATTTTAGATAATATATTTATCTCAATTCCAGATTAATAAATCCGAATTATTCTGTTGGTACCTGTTTATAATTACGCTATGCTTCCCTCTCCCTCGCCCCTATGGTTTTATCTATAATCCTGATAATTTTTTATTCTCGATTCAGATAACTTTATTCAAATTGCATACTGGCAACCTTAATCCGACTTTATTCTTCATTCCGATAATTCTTTATCACGTTGAAGAATAAATACCGCAGAATCGCGAAATGACTTTGCGCCTCTCGAATTATTCTCAATGTAGATAACTTTCTATTCCACACAGAGAATAATTTACTTCCTGCCCTCTATTCTCTACTGGAACCAGTCGATTCTCATGCCCTCATTCGGTAAATTATCTATTCTTGATATAATGTTTTATTCTTAGTTGAGATATATCTATTATCTAGATGTTAGACAATTCTTTATCTCAAACATAAATAATTTGCAGTTGCTCACTTTTCCACACCCTCATCTCTAATCTATCTACATTTCCGATAAACCATGCCCCAAATCTCGCATTTCTAACTGGTACGGGTCAATAATTTGCATCCAGAAAATCTGTGATTCGGCCCCCAGATTTTGACTTGTTCCTCTCGTGCTTCATTTTGGCTTCTAAGGCCCTCAAGCCCGCCAATGGGCATCGATACCAAACGAGGCTCCAAAATGCCATACGCGCCATTCTGAGGCCTCGTTTTTCGAAGCCTCATTTGCGCCCAGAGTCGATTCGAAATCGTGCGCGCATCATCCCGATTTCTACCGAAGTATCTTGGTCACTAATTCTTTGTGGATTCCTGTGGAATGTGACAGGGGTCAGGCCCCTGTCACATTCCGCCCCCCCGCCACATTCCGACCCTGCCGCGTTTTCGTCAGCCGATTTGGGAGCCGCGCTTCGTTTTCATGTCTCAGCTCTCGTGTATGATGAAGAAAAGGCTCGACCAGAAAGGTTGTATCGCATGCACACGGGGTTCGATAACGATCTGTACATCGAAATGCAGGCTACACGTATTAGAGAACGTATTGCCCAATTTGGCGGCAAGCTCTATCTCGAGTTTGGCGGCAAGCTCTTCGACGATTACCATGCCTCGCGTGTCCTGCCTGGCTTCGAGCCGGATTCCAAGGTTCGCATGCTCATGACCTTGGCCGATGATGCGGAGGTCATCATCGCGATCAACGCCAACCACATCGAGGGCAATAAGCACCGTTCAGATATCGGCATCGCCTATTCCGAGGACGTCCTGCGTCTCATGGACGTATACCGTGAGATGGGCCTGCTTGTCGGCGGTGTCGTCATCACGCATTTCACCGGCCAGCCCCACGCAGAGGCCTACCAGCGCCGCCTGGAGTCCATGGGCATCAAATGCTACCGTCACTACGTCATCGATCGTTATCCCTCTGATATAGAGCATATCGTGAGCGAGGAGGGCTTCGGCAAAAACGATTACGTCAGCACCGAGCGCCCACTTGTCGTGGTCACGGCCCCGGGCCCAGGCTCCGGCAAGCTCGCGACCTGCCTCTCACAGCTCTATCATGAGAATAAACGTGGCGTGACCTGCGGGTATGCTAAGTTTGAGACTTTTCCGGTCTGGAATCTCGCCCTCAAGCATCCGGTCAACATCGCCTATGAAGCCGCCACGGCAGATCTCGAGGACAACAACATCATCGACCCCTTCCATCTCGAGGCCTATGGAAGCATCGCGGTCAACTATAACCGCGATGTCGAGACATTCCCCGTGCTCAAGGCCATGATGGAGAGCATTTTGGGCGAAAGCCCCTACCAATCACCCACCGATATGGGCGTCAACATGGTGGGCAATTGCATTTGCGACAACGAGATTTGCAGCAACGCCGCCCGTAACGAGGTCGTGCGTCGCTATTTCCACGCCCGCGAGCAACTCGCGCGCACCGGTACGGGCAAGGAGGAAGTTGGCAAGCTCGAGCTTCTCATGAAAGACGCCAACGTCGACGTCGACTTTTCCCCCGCTCATCAGGCTGCGCTTACCAAGGCGGAGGCTTCGGGCCTGCCTGCAGGCGCCATGGTGCTTCCCGATGGCACGCTCGTCACCGGCAAGACCTCCGAGCTCCTGGGTGCGGCCTCATCGCTGCTGCTCAACGCCCTCAAGGTCGTGGCCGGCATCGATGACAGCACCTACATCGTGAGCGACGCCGCCCTCGAGCCCATTTGTCACCTCAAGACCGAGCATCTGCACAGCATCAATCCGCGCCTCCACTCAGATGAGACACTTATTGCCCTTTCCATCAGCTCGGCTACGGATTCCCTGGCTCAGAAGGCCATCGACGCGACGGAGGCATTACGCGGCTGCGATGCGTACTTCTCGGTCATCATCTCCTCGACCGACGAGAAAACGTACGCCAAACTCGGCATCAACGTCTGTTGCGAGCCCGTCTTCGAGCGCCGCGCCTACTACCACCGCTAAAAAAATGTGACAGGGGTCAGGCCCCTGTCACATTCGGCAAGGGCTAGGCCCCTGTCACATTTGCGCAACCTATTACTTATCGACAACATCCCCGGTCACATCGATGATGCCGTCGTCATTGGCGTCGACGGCGGCACCCGTGCCCACAGGCGTGCCATCGGCTCCCTCGTCGAAGCCCTCTTGCTCCTCGACCTTGGCAACCTTGACCATGGAAGCATCGTAGCCAAGCTCCTCGAGCGAATGCAGTGCCTTCTCGGCATGCACCTCGTTGATGGGCTTGCGGCCAAAGATGGCGTTGTAGA